>NZ_CAWNHY010000253.1:0-22022 GCF_963874335.1 Vibrio sp. V10_P2A27P122
GTCGAGAACGGAGCGCATTATGCGGATATGGCTCTAGAGCGTCAATAGTTTTTTTGAATAAATTCTTTGAAACCAACCGTTCGAACTTTTTTTGAACAAAGAGACGTGTTTGTGATCAAAAACGGTTAATAAATCATTAAGCTTATTGATTTTTCCTTGCTTGCCGCTAAGGTTGATTTTGAGAAAAAAACAAAAAAGCCAACAGAATCTGTCGGCTTTAATGGTGTATTAATGGCTGATTAACGAGTTATTTACACGTTGAAGCGGAAGTGGATAACATCGCCATCTTTTACGATGTATTCTTTACCTTCCAAGCGCCATTTGCCCGCTTCTTTGGCTCCATTTTCGCCGCGATATTGAATGAAATCATCATAACCCACAACTTCAGCGCGAATGAAACCACGTTCAAAGTCGGTATGGATTTTACCCGCCGCTTGCGGAGCCGTCGCACCGACCGGAATCGTCCAGGCACGCACTTCTTTTACGCCTGCGGTGAAGTAGGTTTGCAGCGTTAGCAGTTCGTAACCGGTACGAATCACGCGGTTTAGACCGGGTTCTTCAATGCCTAAATCGGCTAAAAACTCGGCGCGATCTTCTTCTTCAAGTTCAGATAGTTCAGCTTCAATGGCTGCGCAAACAGCAACCACAGAATTGTTCTCTTTTTCTGCAAACTCTCTGACAGCATCAAGGTACGGGTTATTTTCAAAGCCATCTTCGCTCACGTTGGCGATATACATGGTTGGTTTCAACGTTAAGAAGTTGAGATAATCTACGGCGGCTAGCTCTTCTTTTGAGAGTTCAACCGTGCGAGCCATACCACCTTCCGTTAATACAGGGAGTAGCTTCTCTAATACGGTGATTTCAAATTTAGCGTCTTTATCGCCACCTTTGGCACGTTTTGCTTGACGTTGAATGGCGCGTTCACAGCTATCAAGGTCGGCAAGGGCAAGCTCTAGATTGATTACTTCAATATCTTCAATTGGCGATACTTTGCCTGCTACGTGAACGATATTTTCGTTCTCGAAGCAGCGAACAACGTGACCAATCGCATCTGTTTCACGGATATTGGCAAGGAATTTGTTGCCTAAACCTTCACCTTTTGACGCGCCAGCCACTAGGCCTGCGATATCGACAAATTCCATTGTCGTCGGAAGGATACGTTGAGGGTTTACAATTTCTGCTAACGCATCGAGACGAAGGTCTGGAACAGGAACCACACCCGTGTTTGGTTCGATAGTGCAAAACGGGAAGTTTGCTGCTTCGATGCCCGCTTTAGTTAGTGCATTAAATAATGTTGATTTACCCACATTTGGTAAACCCACGATGCCACATTTAAAACCCATGACTGTAACCTTATTCAGCTTTGAACGTATGTAAGCGATTTTGTGCTTTAGTTAGACCATCTTTTAGTAAAATGTCGAAGCAACGAACCGATTCGTCAACCGCGGCATCTAGGCACTCTTGCTCTTTGGCGGGTGCTTTACCTAAAACATAGCCTGCTACTTTATCTTTGTGCCCCGGATGGCCGATACCAATCCGCAGGCGGTAGAATTCTTTGTTATTGCCGAGTTTGCTGATGGTGTCTTTAAGGCCATTATGCCCGCCATGACCACCGCCCATTTTGAACTTAGCTACCCCGGGAGGTAAGTCTAGTTCATCATGTGCCACCATGATCTCTTCTGGTTTTATCTGGTAAAACTTGGCGATGGCCGCCACGGCTTTACCGGATAAATTCATAAAAGTTGTTGGGATCAATAAACGCAGATCTTCACCATTAACCACGATACGTCCGGTGAAACCGAAGAATTTGGCTTCGTTTTTCAAGGTGACGTTATGAACTCGGGCTAATTCTTCTACTACCCAAGCGCCGGCATTGTGCCTCGTTTTGGCGTATTCAGGACCAGGATTCGCTAGCCCGACAAGAAGTTTGATTGGTTGGCTCAAGGTTAGGATCTCTTTGCAATATCAAAAGCGCGGTATGATAGCACACAAAAGGGAAAGGGTGCGAGGCGCTAAAATAACAAAGGAAAAAGCACCTCATTTTTCAATGAAGTGCTTTAAAAGCATTTAAAAATCAGTAAATAAACTGAGTTTTAATTAAACATGGCAGAAATAGACTCTTCGTTGCTAATGCGACGAATCGCTTCAGCAAGCATGCTAGACAAGGTTAATTGTGTCACTTTGCCGGTTGCCGCCATCTCTTTAGATAGGGTGATCGAGTCTGTGACGATAACTTGGTCTAGTACTGAGTTTTTGATATTTTTCGCTGCGTTACCTGAGAATACCGCGTGCGTTGCGTAAGCAAACACACGTTTTGCACCACGTTCTTTCAACGCTTCAGCGGCTTTACACAAAGTGCCGCCAGTGTCGATCATGTCATCGACGATCACACAATCGCGACCATCAACATCGCCAATCAGGTTCATAACTTCAGACACGTTGGCGCGTGGACGACGTTTATCAACGATTGCGATGTCGATATCACCTAATGCTTTTGCAGTCGCACGAGCACGAACCACGCCACCAAGGTCAGGTGAAACCACAACAGGATCTTCTAACCCACGCGCTTTCATATCTTCAAGCAACACCGGCGTACCAAAGATGTTATCTACTGGGACGTCAAAGAAGCCTTGGATTTGTTCTGCGTGAAGGTCGATGGTCAAAACGCGGTCAACACCAACGTTTGAAAGGAAATCTGCAACAACTTTTGCAGTGATCGGTACACGAGCAGAGCGCACTCGGCGGTCTTGACGGGCATAACCAAAATATGGGATGACAGCAGTAATACGGCCTGCTGAAGCACGGCGCATTGCATCAATCATCACTACTAATTCCATTAAGTTGTCATTAGTAGGAGCACAAGTAGATTGAATAATAAATACATCGCTACCACGAACATTTTCGTTGATTTGCACTGCAACTTCACCGTCGGAGAAACGAGAAACAGTAGCATCACCAAGAGAGATGTATAGACGTTCAGCAATACGTTGGGCTAGTTCAGGTGTGGCGTTACCAGCAAATAGCTTCATATCAGGCACGGTGGAAACCTCAGGGTTGCGTCCAGTTTTTAAATAGGTCGGGTGTTGGCGAATTGGTATTCAGCCAGAGTCTTTTTCAGTGGCGAAATGTTACACCCTAAGGCGACAAACGCGAAGACTGTGTCAGGGAGCTTGGCAAGGACAGCTTCCGCTTCTACTTTGCTAGAAAATTCGGCAAAAACGCAAGATCCCGTCCCAGTCAATCTTGACGGCGCGTATTGTAGCAGCCATGAAAGTTGCTTATCAACCTCTGGGTACAGCATTCGGACAATTTTTTCGCAATCGTTTTCGTAAGGGTGTTCGAGAAGCGTTGCTAGCGCTCGTTTTGGCGTGTTCCTTATCAATTGGGGATGAGTGAAAATATCTTTCGTTGCAATGCTCACATTAGGCCGAACCACCAAATACCATTTTTGCTTTGGTTCGGTTTGGGTCAGTTTTTCACCTACGCCTTCAGCAAATGCGGCAAAGCCATGGACAAAAACGGGAACATCCGCCCCGAGTGTTAAACCGAGCGTAGCGAGTTCTTGCTGTGATAAATTGGTTTGCCATAAGTAGTTCAGTGCAACAAGCACGGTTGCAGCATTGGAAGAGCCGCCACCGATGCCACCGCCCATAGGCAAAACTTTATTTAATTCAATGCTCGCGCCATAGCGGCATCCACTTGCCTTTTGTAAGGCGATGGCCGCTTTCCAAATCAAGTTGTCTTGTAGCGCAACGCCAGCAATGGCTGGTGTGAGAGTTATTTCGCCAGACTGATTGGCGGTAATGGTTAACTCATCACCAAAATCGAGAAATTGAAACAGTGTCTGTAATTCATGATATCCGTCGGCTCTTTGCCCGGTGATGTACAGAAACAGGTTGAGCTTAGCGGGTGATGGCCAGTGGGTTGGGGTGCAAATCATGGCGTTAGGGTCCACTTTGAAATGACGAGGTTTAATGAAACTTGATCTTGAGTCAGCTTCAGTTTGGCAGGAAGTGGCACTGAAGTGGAAGAAGCGGATGTTGATGCGAAGGGATAAGCTTGGTAGTTCAAATATTCCAAGTGCCAGCGGCTAAGCCCTAGCTGTTTATCTAACGATGCCAACAAATTATTTTGATTCAATTGAAAACCATCCGCCTCGGTTGGTAGCCCAAGCAGCCAATCTTGTAGCTGCTCAATGGGGATCGATAACCCAGTTAACTCGTAAACTAAAGCATCCGCATTCTGCGCATCGATAATTTGATCATCATACGTTTTGACCTGGGCGCCCTGAGGCGAGATGGAGAGATTTAAAACGGTCTGCCCTAAAAATGTTGAGAGACGAAGCTGGCTATGGTCGGCGTTTTTTTGCCAATGAAAATTGAGGGATTGGCGCTGTTGTGGTGATATATAGCCGAGTTTTCCGCTGGCTTGGTACTCGCGGATCGTTTGCAATTGCTGTTGGTGTTGCTGCCAGCCGACGCTCTCGACCCTTGTTGAGGGTAAGTTTGTGCAACCAAAGAGTGTTAGCAGAGTGAGGAGAGTTAAAATCAGTCTATTTGCGCGTGTCATATCTGCCCATTATTTACACAGTGAAGGCCGTAAAAACGCCTCACTATATCATTGATATCACGAAGTCGGGAAAACAAATCCCTGTTGCCCTTTCATTAAAACAGGGCATCAAGTAAAATTCTGCTCCTATTTACATTTCCTGAACCGAGAAACCTCTATAGATGTCCTTGCTTGCTATTGGAATAAATCACAATACAGCGTCGGTAGAACTGCGAGAGAAAGTGGCGTTTGGTCCTGATAAATTATCAGAAGCCTTGCGACAACTTGCGTCCAGTTCCAGCGTTCAAGGTAGCGTTATTGTCTCTACCTGTAATCGCACGGAAATTTATTGTGATGTAAAATCATCGAGCAAAAGTAAGTTAATCGATTGGTTGTCTCAGTTCCATCATGTGAATCCTGAAGATCTTAAACCGAGTTTGTATGTACACGAAGAACAAGCCGCTATTCGTCATTTGATGCGAGTGGCTTGTGGTCTGGATTCACTGGTATTGGGTGAGCCGCAGATTTTAGGGCAGGTGAAACAGGCCTATGCGGATGCTCGCGAGCATAACGCGGCTGATTCAGCGATTGAAAAACTGTTTCAAAAAGCATTCTCGGTAGCTAAACGTGTGCGCACCGAAACCGAAATAGGCGGCAGTGCGGTATCTGTAGCTTATGCTGCTTGTACGTTGGCAAAACAAATCTTTGAATCACTCTCTGATTCAACGGTAATGTTGGTTGGAGCGGGTGAAACCATCGAACTGGTTGCGAAGCATTTAGCCAGCCATCGATGTAAACGCATGATAGTTGCCAACCGAACCCGCGAGCGAGCGATGGGGCTTGCACAGCAGTTTGATGCTGAAGTGATTGCACTCAATGAGATCCCTGACTATCTCGCCCACGCGGATATCGTCATCAGTTCAACCGCCAGCCCACTGCCGATTATTGGCAAAGGGATGGTAGAAAGTGCGATTAAAGTGCGCCGCCATCAACCCATGTTACTGATTGATATTGCCGTGCCTCGTGATATTGAATCGCAGGTCGGGGATTTAAACGATGCCTATCTGTATACGGTTGATGATCTTCAGTCGATTGTAGACAGCAATATGGAACAGCGTAAAGTTGAAGCCATTCAAGCTGAAGCGATTGTCAGTGAAGAGAGCGCAGTCTTTATGAGCTGGATGCGCTCCTTGCAAGCGGTAGACAGCATCCGAGAATACCGTCAATCGGCCAACGAAATTCGTCAAGAATTGCTCAGTAAAAGCTTGCAGGCACTGGCTGCAGGGGGCGATCCTGAAAAAGTGTTACTTGAGTTAAGTAACAAACTCACCAATCGATTGATCCACACACCAACCCGAGCATTGCAAAGCGCTGCAGAGTTAGGTGAACCGGCTAAATTGGCCGTGATTAGACAAAGTTTGGGTCTTGACGACCCTCGATAATATCCGTCACTCCGAATTAAAGAAGAAACTATGAAAGCGTCGATTTTAGTTAAGCTTGAATCCCTTGTTGAGCGTTACGAAGAGGTTCAGCGCCTGCTTGGCGAGCCTACCGTAATTAGTGATCAAAACAAATTCCGTACTTTGTCAAAAGAGTACTCTCAGCTTGAGGAAGTCACTAAATGCTTCCAAGCTTACCAACAAGCGCAAGAGGATTTGGTTGCCGCAGAAGAGATGACCAAAGAAGAAGACGCCGAGATGCGTGAGATGGCTCAAGAGGAAATCAAAATAGCCAAAGCGACGATTGAACGTCTCACTGATGAATTGCAAATTCTGTTGCTACCAAAAGATCCGAACGATGATCGCAACTGCTTTTTAGAAATTCGTGCAGGGGCGGGCGGTGATGAGGCGGGTATTTTTGCTGGCGATCTGTTCCGTATGTATAGCCGTTATGCTGAGAAGATGAGCTGGCGTATCGAAATTATGTCCGCTAGTTATGCTGAGCATGGCGGCTATAAAGAAGTGATTGCTAAAGTGAGTGGTGATGGCGCTTACGGTGTGCTTAAGTTTGAATCAGGCGGTCACCGCGTACAGCGTGTTCCGGCCACGGAATCTCAAGGTCGTGTGCATACTTCCGCTTGTACCGTCGCGATCATGCCCGAAATTCCTGAAGCCGAAATTCCAGAAATTAAAGCTAGCGATCTGAAAATTGACACTTTCCGCTCATCGGGCGCGGGTGGTCAGCACGTAAACACCACCGACTCTGCGATCCGTATTACCCACTTACCAACAGGCACGGTAGTTGAGTGTCAGGACGAGCGTTCACAGCACAAAAACAAAGCCAAAGCGATGGCCGTATTGGCCGCTCGTATTGCACAAGCGGAAGAAGCGAAGCGCGCAGCCGAAGTGTCCGATACTCGTCGTAACCTACTGGGTTCTGGTGATCGTAGCGACCGTATTCGTACTTACAACTATCCGCAAGGTCGCGTTTCCGATCATCGTATTAACTTAACCATCTATCGTCTTAATGAAGTGATGGAAGGGGATCTGCAAAGCTTGATTGATCCAATCATTCAAGAATATCAAGCAGACCAACTTGCCGCTCTTGCCGATCAACACTGATCCCATGACGTTATCTCGTATTGATGATGCGTTGAAAGCCGCGATTGCTCAACTCCAAGAAGGCGGCAGTGATTCGCCTTCTGTGGATGCAGCGGTGCTGCTTTGCCATGTACTGGATAAACCACGTTCTTATCTGCTGACTTGGCCTGAAAAGACCTTAAGCGAAACGCAGTCGCGGCAATTTTGCTCGTTGATTACGCGTCGAGTGACGGGGGAGCCAGTGGCCTATTTGGTTGGGGAACGTGAGTTTTGGTCGCTGCCACTGAAAGTTTCGCCTTCGACATTAATTCCTCGGCCGGATACTGAACGCTTGGTTGAAATTGCGTTAGAAAAAAGCCAGCAGACGCAAGGGGATATTTTGGACTTAGGCACAGGAACTGGCGCGATAGCATTAGCGTTAGCGTCTGAGTTACCTGAACGTCATGTGGTTGGTATCGACTTACGCCCAGAAGCGCAAGCCTTAGCGTTGGAAAACGCGCAGCGTTTAACTATTACCAATGTCACATTTTTACAAGGTAGTTGGTTTGAACCTTTAAAGCTCGGTACAAAGTTTGCTTTAATTGTCTCCAATCCACCGTATATTGAAGAAAATGATCCCCATCTCACGCAGGGGGATGTACGTTTTGAGCCTTTAAGTGCGCTGGTGGCCAAAGACAAAGGCTTGGCTGACATTAAACACATTGCAGAGAATGCGCGTCACTATTTGCAGCAACAAGGCTGGCTGCTGTTTGAACATGGTTATGATCAAGGGGCGGCAGTCAGAGCGTTATTTGAGTCACTCGGCTATCACCATGTAGTGACAGAAAAGGATTATGCGGGTAATGACCGAGTCACACTGGGTCAATATTCGCACTCAGAAGAGAGAGCATCATGTACGAAGGATTAAAACATTTTCATCTACTGACCATTGCGATCAGTGCACTATTGTTGTCGGTACGTTATGCCTTGATGATGATGGATTCCAAATGGCTGCAACACCCTTTTTTGAAACGTTTTCCTCATATTAACGATTCGTTGTTGTTGTTATCGGGTATCGCGTTGATTGTGATGTCTGGTTTTATCCCATTTACCCCAGCCGCACCTTGGTTAACTGAGAAGCTGACTTGTGTGATGGCGTACATTGCGCTGGGCTTCTTTGCGCTCAAACTGGGTAGGAATAAGCTGTTGCGTACCTTTGCTTTTTTGGGCGCATTAGGTTGGCTTGCTATGGCGGGAAAAATCGCCATCGTAAAAACGGCTATGTTTTTAGGCTAACAGCATCCGAGCGGCATTATGTTTGAATGGTTCGATGAAGATTTTGATGCAATGGAATTGGTGGAAGGGGCGCTGATCTTAAACAAGGCCGTCAATCCTGAAACTGAGGATGAATGGGCACGCCAAGAGTTGGCCCGTTTGCTTACACAAGCAAAACACGAGTTAGCTAATGAACAGGATGAAAAACAGCGTTTCGAAGCGTTGTTGCATCTGTTTTACCAACAATGGGGTTTTCGCGGTGACAGAGAGGCTTATTTTGATTCACGTAATGCCTTCATCGATAAAGTGTTGCAGCACCGCAAAGGTATTCCCGTCAGTTTAGGTGCGCTGTTGCTCTATTTTGCGCGCAAGCTAGGCTTTCCTTTACAAGGTATTACCTTTCCCACACAGTTTTTATTGCAGTTGCATTGGTGCGATGAATCACCGATTTATATTAACCCTTTTACTGGTGAAACCGTCTCATTACATATACTACAAGCGTGGTTAGTTGGGCATAAAGGGGTCTTGTCTAAGCTGAAATCGAGTCATTTGGAAGTGACAGATAATCCGACGGTGATCGGTCGTTGGCTGGCACTACTAAAGAGCGCACTATTAAGAGAAGAGCGTTATACCTTAGCGCTGCGTTGTACTGATTTAGCGCTGACTTTTGTTCCTGATGATCCGTATGAGATCCGCGATCGCGGATTTATCTATCAGCAACTGGATTGTCACCAAATTGCCTTATCCGATTATCAATACTTTATTGATCATTGTCCGAATGATCCGGCGGCTGAGTTATTAAAAAATCAAGTTAATGCATTAAGCTTTGAAGCTATTACGCTGCATTAACCGCTAAATGAGAGAGAATAAAATGGAACAAAAAATCGTCCACGTGGGTGATATTCCCGTTGCCAACGACAAACCGTTTACTCTGTTTGCTGGAATGAACGTCCTTGAATCCCGTGATTTAGCGATGCAAATCTGTGAGCATTACGTGAAAGTGACCGATAAACTCGGTATCCCTTATGTGTTTAAAGCTTCTTTTGATAAAGCCAACCGCAGCTCTGTTCACTCTTATCGTGGCCCTGGCTTGGAAGAGGGAATGAAAATTTTCCAAGAGCTAAAAGAGACCTTTGGCGTCAAAATCATCACTGACGTGCACACAGAAGCTCAAGCTCAGCCTGTGTCTGAGGTGGTTGATGTGATTCAACTGCCAGCGTTTCTTGCTCGTCAAACTGACCTTGTCGAAGCGATGGCGAAAACAGGTGCAGTGATCAACGTGAAAAAACCACAATTTATGAGCCCTGGTCAAGTGGGCAATATCGTGGAAAAATTTGCAGAGTGCGGCAACGACAAAGTGATTTTATGTGAACGTGGTGCTTGCCATGGCTATGATAATCTGGTCGTTGATATGTTGGGTTTTGGTGTGATGAAAAAAGTATCAAACGGCAGCCCAATTATTTTTGATGTGACCCATTCACTGCAAATGCGCGACCCTTCTGGCGCAGCTTCTGGTGGGCGTCGTGAACAGACAGTTGAGTTAGCAAAATCAGGTCTTGCTGCCGGGATTGCGGGCCTTTTTATTGAAGCGCATCCAAACCCAGATAAAGCGCGTTGCGATGGTCCATCGGCACTGCCTTTGGATAAACTTGAACCTTTCCTTGCACAAATGAAAGCGTTAGATGATTTGATCAAGAGCTTTGCTCATATCGATATCCGCTGATTTTTTGTTGGATCTACCACTTATAATTTGGCCACCGCAAGGTGGTCAAATTTTATCGAATGTTTCCCAAACTTGTTTATCTTGTCTAAGTGCTCACTTTTCCTTATTTTTTCGTGTTTAGGAAAGAAAACGATTGCCTGTGATCCATTAAAATTTCACGTGTAACCTGTGGCAACCGTTACATTTTTGAATTGATTTTATAGTGATCAATTCTACATAAATATGAAATCAATCTGTCACCTTTGAGATGTTAATTTAAACTGGGTCAAGTTTATTGGTATGGCTTGATTTTGTGTTTGCAACGTTGACCATAGCCTCCCCCTCACAAGCAGTGGATTTTTCAAGTTCAAAGGTATGATAATGAAACAACGTCTTATTCTAAAAACAGCGCTCAGCGCGGCCATTCTTACAGCCCTTGTGGGTTGCGCAACTCAACCCACTCATGAGTGGAAGGAAGATACGACTTATAAACTCACCGTGTTACACACTAATGACCACCACGGTCGTTTCTGGCAAAACAAATATGGCGAGTATGGTATGGCGGCACGTAAAACGCTGATCGACGATCTTCGCTCTGATATTGAAGCTGAAGGCGGCAGCGTACTGCTTCTTTCTGGTGGCGATATTAATACCGGAGTTCCTGAATCTGATCTGCAAGATGCAGAGCCTGATTTTAAAGGCATGAGCAAGATTGGTTATGATGCGATGGCGTTAGGTAACCATGAATTCGATAACCCGCTCGAGGTGCTGTTTAAGCAAAAAGAGTGGGCGAATTTCCCAATGCTGTCGGCCAACATTTACGATAAAGCGACCGGAAAACGTCTATTCCAAGCCTACCAAATGTTTGATAAACAGGGCGTGAAAATAGCGGTTATCGGTTTAACGACTGAAGATACCGCTAAAATCGGCAACCCTGAATACATTGGTGGTATTGAGTTTAAAGATCCAAAAGAAGAAGCGAAAAAACTGATCGCAGAAATTGAGAAAACGGAAAAGCCGGACCTTATTTTTGCCGTTACCCACATGGGCCATTATGAAAATGGTCAACGTGGTGTGAATGCACCGGGTGATGTTGCGCTTGCACGATACTTGGATGAAGGTTCTCTCGATATGATCGTCGGCGGCCACTCTCAAGAGCCTGTCTGCATGGAAGGCCCTAACGTGGTGAAGAAAAACTTCCATCCGGGAGATGAGTGTAAGCCTGATATGCAAAACGGTACTTACATAGTGCAAGCGCATGAATGGGGTAAGTATGTTGGCCGTGCGGATTACGAATTCCGTAATGGTGAACTGAACATGGTGAGCTACAATCTGATCCCTGTAAACCTGAAGAAAAAGGTGAACGTGAATGGCGAGAGTAAGCGCGTACTGATTCAAGATCAAATCGCTGAAGATTCAGAAATGCTTAGCTTCTTGCGTCCATATCAAGAGCAAGGTCAAGCGAAACTGAATGTAGTCATTGCACAAAGTAATGGTAAGTTAGAAGGGGATCGCAACGTTGTGCGTTTCCAACAAACCAATTTAGGTCGTTTGATTGCACTTTCTCATATGGAACGCGCAAAAGCCGACTTTGCGGTGATGAATTCTGGCGGCGTGCGTGATTCGATTGATGCAGGAAAAATCACTTATAAAGATGTGCTCAAAGTACAACCTTTTGCCAATATTCTCACTTATACCGATATGACCGGGGCTGAAGTGTTGGATTACCTCAATGAAGTGGCGACCAAACCTGTTGATTCTGGCGCTTATGTACAATTCGCGGGGATTTCGATGACAGTGGCCAATGGTAAGGTATCGAACGTCTTTATTGGTGATAAGCAGCTCCGTTTGGATGAAACGTATCGCTTCACCGTGCCTAGCTACAATGCAGCGGGTGGTGATGGTTATCCAAAAATCTCCGATCACCCAGGTTATGTCAATACAGGCTTTGTGGACGCGGAAGTATTGAAAGATTACCTCGAAGCACACAGTCCAATTGATGTGAACCAATATGCGCCAGCGGGCGAAATTGTCTATAAGTGATAGTGCGATAAAGAGTTTGACTCATTGTGAGCAATCATTTTAACTAAAGGCGGTGCTTAGGCATCGCTTTTTTATTGGCACTAACGGCTACTTTGAGATAAGCACGATGACACCTGCGATTGATTTGGCGAAAAAGAAAAAAATTCCTCACACTCTCCATCAATATCAACATGATCCTAATCACAGCAGTTATGGTTTAGAAGCGGCTGAGGTTTTGGGACAAGATCCGAAAAAAGTGTTTAAAACACTGCTGTTTTGCTTAAATGGCGAGCCGAAAAATCTCGCTGTCGCGATTATTCCTGTTGATCAAAAATTAAACTTAAAGCGTGCGGCCAAAGCGGCTAAGTCGAAAAAAGCGGAAATGGCTAATCCAGACATAGCGCAAAAAACCACGGGTTATGTGGTCGGTGGCATTAGCCCACTTGGGCAGAAAAAAGCACTACCGACCTTCATTCATCTCAGCGCAGAAGATCAATCGACCATCTGTGTCAGTGCAGGTAAGCGCGGTTTAGAGATTGAATTGGCACCGAGCGATCTTGCGTTATTAACGCGAGGTGAGTTTGTTGAATTGTGTCAAGAATAGAGAATGAAAATCCGGCCTCGAGTGAGGCCGGATTGACTGGCAAAATTAGTTCTTCAGTTTGATCTCTTCTTCCATCTGGGCGTTATCCACCACATGGTTTTCTCCTAAGTCATTAGGAAGGATCAAGTTTAGAATAATGGCTACGATACCGCATAAGCTGACACCTTGTAGGCTAAACTCTCCGATACCAAAGGCCATGCCGCCGATACCAAACACTAATGTCACTGCTACAATCACTAAGTTGCGAGACTTGTGAAGATCGACATGATTTTTAATCAGTGTGTTTAGGCCAACCGTTGCAATTGAACCGAACAGCAAAATCATAATACCGCCCATTACGGGAATTGGAATGGTTTGCAGTAGCGCGCCCAGCTTACCAACCAATGCTAATACAATCGCGGTGATCGCAGCCCAAGTCATGATTACTGGATTAAAGGCTTTCGTCAGCATTACGGCACCCGTCACTTCGCTGTACGTAGTGTTTGGTGGCGCGCCCAGCATAGAGGCTGCGATGGTGGCAACACCGTCACCCGCAATGGTGCGATGTAGCCCAGGTTTCTTGATGTAATCTTTTCCAGTGACGTTTGAGATCGCGAGCATATCGCCCACGTGTTCGACTGCCGGAGCAATTGCAACTGGGATCATGAACAAGATCGCGTTGATGTTGAACTCAGGGAAAGTGAAGTTCGGCATTGACAGCCAAGCCGCTTGCGTAACAGGAGTAAAATCCACTACACCAAAATAGAGGCCCAAAAGATAGCCTGCAAAAATACCGCCGCAGATCGGCAATAGTTTGAGAAAACCTTTGGCAAAAACGCTAATCGTGATGGTGGTTAACAGTGAAACGCAAGAGATCCACATCGCTACATCTGAGCTAATCAGTTGTACCGAACCATCTCCAGTTTTACCTAGCGCCATGTTTACAGCAACAGGCGCAAGGCCTAAGCCAATCACCATGATCACCGGGCCAACGACCACAGGAGGTAAAATTTTGTGGATGATTTCTACGCCACGGACTTTGATGATCGCTCCCAGTAGTATGTAGACAAAACCAGCGGCCACTAAACCGCCCATCGTCGAGGCAACGCCCCAAGTTTGGATGCCAAACATAATCGGTGCAATAAAGGCAAAAGAAGAAGCAAGAAAGATGGGGACAGAGCGGCGAGTAATAAGTTGGAATAAAAGGGTACCGACACCGGCGCCAAATAGTGCAACGTTAGGATCAAGCCCAGTTAACAGCGGGACAAGAACCAGCGCACCAAATGCGACGAAGAGCATCTGTGCGCCTTGGGTGGCATTTTTCATCATGATTTCCCTGAAGCAAAATAAAAATTCGCGGGATTCTATCACTTTTGCAAACGATTGCCATTGAAACTAGATCAAATAAAGTCACAAATGTTGATGAAATTATCACCGAACTCTGCCGTGGATTCCTTGCCGCGGACCGGATAGTTGCTTATCATCGACGTTCACAAAACAGATCATAGGAACAGTATGCGCTATTTAGCTATGTTGGTGATGAGCTTACTCACTCTCCCTGCTTATGCCTTAACCAAGGTCGACTTATACCATACCGAAGTCGTGATTGATCAACAGCAAGACAATGCCGACGCGAATGCTCGTATCAAAGGGATGAGCGAAGTGATTGTTCGAGCTTCGGGTGATAGGAATGCGGTGAACAATGAGGTGATTCAAAAAGCTTTAAGGCAGAATTCGCAATATTTAGCGCAAATCAGTTATGGTCAAAATGGGGCGCAATCTTCGATTGTCATGGGGTTTAGCGCACCGCATATCCGCACATTATTAACTCAAGCTCAATTACCATTTTGGCCTGAAAACCGAGCTAATGTTTTAGTCTGGTTGATTGAAGAGTCAGGTTATGACCGCAGTATCGCTTGGGAGCATTCTGACACGAGTACGTTAAAACAGCTTAAAGGCGCGACTCAAACTCGCGGTTTGCCTATCACAGTGCCTGTGGGTGATTTTGATGATATTACCGGTGTGGAAGTATCGGATTTGTGGGGCGGTTTCGTGCAGCCTATCAGTATGGCTAGCCAACGTTATCCAACCGATGCTGTGTTGGTGGTCAGAGTGCAAAGTAATGGTGTGCGTTGGAGTTTGTATGATCAACCCGCCGCTCAAATGACACAAGCCACGAAAGCGCCACTGTCTGGTCAAGCGTCTGGTGACGATGCCATTGAACAAATGGTCGATCAATTGAGTGATTACTATGCAAGAAAGAGCTCGGTTATCGTGGCCAGTGAATCCTCTTCTTCGCTGCTTGCTCGTTTTAGCCCGATTGATGATGCAATGGATTTCTTTACCTTGGAGAATAAGTTGAAGCGCTTAAGCTCTGTTGCTTCTTTGGACATTCTCAAGATTCAAGGTGAGGAAATCACTTTCGAAGTGCATTTGTTGGCTTCAGAGTCCGAGTTTGAGCAAGAAGTGCTACGCATGGGCAAAGTCGCTAAAATTGACGACCCACAGCCAGAGAGTGTGCCAATACAGCTTACCCCAGCAGCAGAGGTTGATGATTCTGCTGTGGAGTCAGGCTCTTTGCAAGTCACAACTGAACCGTCATTATCTCAGGCCATCACTGAACCTGTGAAGCGAGTGCTCTCTTTTGAGTGGCAAGCGTAAAGTACTCAGCCACCCCTTGAACAAATGCTGAGATAATCAAAAAGAGCCCATCAGGGCTCTTTTTGCATGAGAAGAATAGGCAATCCTGTCATGGATTGACTCTATGGTTGATTATCGTGGGTAAAATTGGCTTTCTCTTGCTTTTCGACTTCAGATAGACGCTTGAGTTTCAGTCCGAGCTCTTTACCTCGATGGCGAGCATACAAGGTATTACCGACAAAAGCGGCAAATGTCAGTAGCAGTTCCACTACCGCTAACCAGCGCTCCCCTCCATCAACATAAATCAGCGTCAATGCGTGTAGAAAGTAGAGCATTAAAACAAAGTTGGCCCAGGCGTGAGTGTAGGGTTTTCCGGCCAAAATTCCCGGTAATGGTAAAAGCAGTGGGATAACCCATGCAATGGCCAATGCAACATGATTAAGATGAGGGTGAGGAGAGAGCGAGAATTGCCATAAAACCACCCATATAATTAGGGATAAGTTACTCAGTAAAGCTAGCCATCGGTACTGCTTGGTGCTTGGCATCATTTCTGCCGTCATAATCTGTCCTTTAATCGGCTGGCTAGCATTGCCAGCCGTTTTCCTAAATTTTTAGCCAGTTCACTTTCGTGCGTAGTGAGTTGTGGCGAGTGTGTTGCGACATGGCTTGCACCATATGGCGTGCCTCCAGAGGTTGTGGTATGCAGTGCAGGCTCTGAATAAGGGATGCCAACGATTAACATGCCATGATGCATCAGTGGCAGCATCATACTCTGTTGCGTACTCTCTTGGCCGCCATGCAAAGAGGATGAAGAAGTAAACACGCAAGCGGGTTTATCAATTAATGCGCCGCTAATCCATAAAGGGGTCGTTTGGTCCCAAAAGTGCTTCAGTGGCGCGGCCATATTGCCAAACCAGACTGGGCTGCCAAAAGCCAAACCATCACATTGCTTTAACTCATCCAGAGTCAGGTAGGGATCGGTCGTTTGCTCTGCATGATTGTCTAGCGCCGGAACGGTGCGCAAGAGCGCTGTCGCGCCTTGTGCTTCAATTCCGCGTGCGATTTGCCGTGCCAGTGCTTGCGTTGAACCGTGCCTGCTGTAATAAAGTACGACGACTTTAATACTCATAAAATCTCAAGTACCTGCTCTGGTGGACGGCCGTGGCGCGCTTTACCATTGGCGACAACAATGGGACGCTCAATCAACTTAGGGTGCGCGGCCATGGCTGAAAATAGTTGATCATCAGTAAGTGCATTATCACTTAGGCCAAGTTCTTTATAGAGATCTTCTTTGGTGCGCATCATATCACGAACCTGTTGTAGCCCGAGTTGAGCGTACAAGGTTTTCAACTGTTCGATGGTTGGCGCTTGGTCTAAATATTTGATGATCTGTGGCTTTAACTGGCGGTCTTCTAGCAGTGCCAGAGTTTCACGACTTTTTGAGCATTTAGGGTTGTGATAAATCACGACTGACATAACTTCTCCTCGTTGTATTGTGATTATTGGAGTGATAAGAATCGGTCTCGTTGCACCATCAATTGGTCAATGCGTGCATCGTAGCGAGCTTGTTCTAAGCTGCCAAGTTCGGCGAGTTGACTTGCTTGAGTGTAATATTGAATCGCTTTATTCCAATTAGCTTTGAGCGCTAGAAGCTCCGCTCGCGCGGCGAGATCTTCTTGGCTATTGCCAATGCCGATATTCGCTTCTGATAGCAAATGCCAACCGTTGGTATCATTAGGGTTGTCATGGGTGTAGCGCTGCAATACCCGAATGGCATCAGACAATTTATCTTGTTTTAACAAGCTGTTGGCGTAGTTAATTGTTAAGGTTGGATTGTTCGGTTTCTGTTTGAGCGCCTTCTCTAGCAAGGTTTGGGCTTTGGCCGCTTGATTTAGAGCGATATCGAGATCGGCCATCGCATCAAGATAGAAATTGTTTGTTGGGTCTTGTGCAACCAGCTTTGATAAAATCGCCTCTGATTTATCAAATTGCTTGCTATCGAGATAAACCAAGGCTTTGCCATATTGGAAGGCTGGCGCGAGAGTCGCACTCTCTTTTTTCTCCGCACGCTTAAACCAATCAAGAGCGGCTTCATTATCAATCCCAGCATAGCGAGCAACAATTCGCGAGCGTGCTAAATGGTAATCCAATGAAGGTTGAAGGCGCATAGGCGGGTAGTGTTGGGCGCGCTCACGGCTGTCGGTAATACGATCTTCTGGCAGCGGGTGGGTTAGTAACATCGGTGGCGGTTTACTAGCGTAACGATATTCATCAGCGAGGCGGCCAAAAAACCTTGGCATGGCTTGGGCATCAAACCCCGCTTTGGCTAGCGTTGCAATACCAAATCGGTCAGCCTCTTTTTCATTACTGCGCGTATAGTTTATTTGGCTTTGCATACTGCCTGCGGTGGTGGCGGTAATGGCGGCAATGCCCACTTCAGGTGCCGCAATAGCCAGTAACAAAGAGCCTGCCAATGCCGCGATTGTTGCTGGTGAGCGTCTGGCTTGGTCTTCCATACTGCGTGCTAAATGGCGCTGCGTGACGTGGGCAATTTCGTGCGAAAGAACCGAAGCGAGTTCGCTTTCTGTTTGTGCATGCAAAAACAACCCAGAGTGCAACGCAACATAACCGCCAAAGAAGGCAAACGCATTGATGTTGCGATCGCGGATCATAAAAAAGGTGAACGGCGTTTTTACATCGTTGGCATTGGCAACCAATTTATGCCCTAGGCTATCAATGTACTCGTTTATCACCGGATCATTGACGATTGGCTGGCTGTTACGCAGCATGCGCATATAAGCATCACCATAAATAAGCTCTTGATCAATCGTCAAGGTCGAACCTGCTACTGTCCCAATGTCCGGTAGCTCTATGGTGTCGGCATAGCTCAAGGAAGGGGCGTTTATCGCCACAGTAATACAGAGGCAAAGTAAGGATCGAGCGCGTTTAAACTTCATATTTGTCAGTGATATTCCGTGATCTTCTTGTCTGTATGACATTGAATGTGTGAATTGGTTTCCAACTCAAAATAACGGCCAAAAATTGTAGAGAGAGAAGAGTAAGCCAGCCGGTATTTGAGTATCGATAAACACTGGCATGCCAGTCAAAACTCGATACAATGGCAGGCCTATATTAAGCATTGAGCAGAAGAATGGAACCAAATATTCTGGATTTACGCCAGCAGCGTTGTCCGATGGCTTTATTACTTGCGAAGCGTCACACTGTTCAATTGGTTTTGGGTGAGGTATTAGACATTTGGCTTAACGACGTCAGCTCAGGACAGGATATAGAAAAATATTTGTCTGCTCATGGCTTTCGTTGCCAGTGGAACACGTCACCCGGCTATTTTTGGCTAAAAGTAATTAAGGAACTCGATTAAATGTTTGAAATGGTAACTCGTTGGTATCAAAGACGCTTTTCTGATCCTCATGCCGTTAGTCTGGTTGCTATTCTGTTTTTTGGTTTTGTAACGATATATTTCTTCGGCCATTTGATTGCGCCGCTGCTTGTGGCCATTGTGCTGGCGTATTTACTTGAGTGGCCAGTAATGCAATTGCGCCGTTTTGGGCTTCCTAGGTCCGTTTCCGTAATTTTGGTGATTTTGCTATTTGTCGGTTTGATGCTGCTGGCTATCTTTGGTTTAGTACCAACCATTTGGAAACAGGTTGGTAATTTAATCAATGACATTCCTAACATGTATGCAGGGTTGCAAAGCTTCATTTTGAGTATTCCTGAACGTTACCCTGAACTCGATAACTTACAGATTGTTGAGTCGGTGATAAGCAATGCGAAGAACCAGGCTTTAGGTATGGGGGAAAGTGTCGTTAAAGGGTCACTTGCTTCTCTTGTGAGTTTGGCCACCTTGGGTGTCTATCTCATTCTAGTGCCGTTGCTGGTCTTCTTTTTATTGAAAGATAAGAATGAAATGCTGCGAATGACCAGTGGGTTATTGCCACGCAACCGTAAACTCGCGGCTAAAGTATGGCAAGAGATGAACCAACAAATCTCAAACTACATCCGTGGAAAAGTGTTAGAAATACTGATTGTTGGTAGTATCAGTTACGTCACTTTCGCCATTCTTGATTTACGTTATTCTGTGTTACTTGCTGTGGCTGTGGGCCTATCGGTTTTGATCCCTTATATTGGCGCGGCCGCTGTGACGGTGCCAGTTGCCATTGTTGGTCTCTTCCAGTGGGGCATGACTCCGCCGTTTTACACATTATTAATTGCTTATGGCATCATCCAAGCTTTGGATGGCAACGTATTGGTTCCCGTTCTATTTTCTGAAGCCGTTAATCTACATCCCGTTGCTATTATTGTCGCGGTGTTAGTCTTTGGTGGGCTGTGGGGGTTTTGGGGCGTATTTTTTGCAATTCCTCTTGCCACTCTAGTAAAAGCAGTATGGCATGCTTTGCCCAGCACTGATGAACCTGTTGTTGAGGCTGAATCTCCCTAAAATCACTGAATTATAAATAAAAATAGAGAGTAAACAGAATCTCTAAGGAAGCCTAAACCGTAATCGTTTTGGGCTTTTTTTTTGCCAAATAGTAAATATTGATTAGACTGAACTACGAGGAGGTGTAAAAAAGCTATAGATTTTTTGTAACTTGGCGATAACTAACTATAACCACAAAAATGATAATTAATTTGGCATCAATGAGGGATACTTATGAAGTTTAGCCAAAAAATAGTTGCAGCTTCTTCTGCACTTCTGCTTGTTACCGTCTCGCTTATTTCTATTCAGCAACTGAGCATTGTTCGCTCGGAAATAGAATCCCTAGTTACAAAAAGTCTGAGTGAAATGGAAGCTGGGGTCAAAAACACCATTGTTTCTGAAATGGAAAGTAAAAAAACCTTGGCTCAATCGACGACTGAAGTGATTGAGCTTGATCCGCTCAACCGGGATTACGTTAAAAACATTCTTGAAAAACCGAAGTTGAAAAAAAGCTTTTTAGCCATAGGGTTAGGGTATGAATCCGATGGCAAAGTGGTGGAGAATGATGACGGTTGGGAGCCAAGCGCCGATTACGATCCTCGCAAGCGCCCTTGGTTTGTGGATGCTAAAGCATCGAAAAAACTTATCGTTACAGCGCCGTATGTCGATATTTCTACCAAAAATGTGATCATTTCTATTGGTACGCCTATTTACGATCAAGGTCGATTCTCTGGTGCCATGTTCTACGATATGGAATTGACGGGTTTAGCTGAATTGGTGAACTCTATTAATTTATTCGATGCGGGTTACCTCTTTATCGTTTCAGGTGACGGAGCGACGATTGCTCACCCTGATACCAAAAATAATGGTGAGAAGTTATCGACTTATTTACCGCAAGTGACTCTGAAAGAGGGGGACCAACAGATTGAAATTGATGGTACCCGTTATCTCGTCAGCTTCACTCATATTCCAAGTGAGAACTGGTACATCGGTGCGATTGTTGATGAATCCATCGCCTTCAATGCGATTGGCGTATTACGCAATAGCTCTATTATCTATACGTTAATTGGGCTTGTGTTGAGTGTGATTGGCTTGACGCTACTGATTAAAGTGTTAATGCGTCCATTAGGTGTGCTCAATGAAGCGATTCAAGATGTCGCCTCAGGGCAGGGGGATTTAACCAAACGCTTGGATACCAATACGGACCAAGAGTTTGCTCAACTCGCATCAGGGTTTAATACCTTTACTGAGACGCTGCAAAAGCAGATCACGCAATCAAAAGCGATTGGTGAAGAGATCATGCGTGGCACAGAGCTCACGGTGCAAGGTGCTCATGAGTCAGCAGAAGCGATGCGCACCCAGTTACAAGAGTTAGAGCAACTAGCCACTGCAATGCACGAAATGGCAGTGACATCGACAGAAGTTGCCAATAATGCGCAAGGTGCAGCAGCAGCGGCGAAAGAAGCCGATGAAGCAACGCAAGATGGTTCCAGTGTGGTCAGTGAAACGACATTGTCGATCGACAATTTATCGGCCCGCATTGACCAAGCGGTGGAAGAGGTGAAAGGCCTAGAGTCCGCGACGGCAAATATTGAAACTATTTTGAAAGTGATTAATGACATTGCTGATCAAACTAACTTGCTTGCCTTAAACGCGGCGATTGAAGCGGCTCGAGCGGGTGAATCTGGCCGTGGTTTTGCCGTTGTTGCTGATGAAGTGCGTACACTAGCTCAGCGCACTCAGCAATCGACCACCGAAATTCGCAGTATGATTGAGCAATTACAAGCAGGAGCGAGTTCCGTCTCTTCAGCTATGAATGAAAGTAAAACGACAGCTGTTGATGCGGTGAATAAAGCGAAAACGGCAAATTCGGCATTGAACCGTATTCGTGATGCGATACAAGTGATTTCGGACATGAATATCCAAATTGCATCTGCGGCAGAAGAGCAAAGCCTTGTGGCTGAAGAGATCAACACCAATACAGTGAAGATTAAAGATTTGTCGACGCAAGTGGCACAATCTGCTGAAGAAGCCAATATCGCAATGCAGGTTCAAACGGAAAACGTTCGTGAGCAAGATGCTCTGCTCAATAAGTTCATTGTGTAATTACACATCAACTTTTGATTAGCCGTGTTACAAAAATGCCAGTATTAAGAACTGGCATTTTTTATTTCAGTCGAGTTTTGACACCCTTGGAAATATGCTAAGACATAAATTTTGACGATTCTTAATAAAGTCTATCTTTAACAATGAGTTAAGTTAATAAATTTCTTGTTTAAACCCTAATTATAGCAGTTG
>NZ_CAWNHY010000254.1:0-21386 GCF_963874335.1 Vibrio sp. V10_P2A27P122
GATTAAAACAACACCAAGAAGAACATTATATAAACACACCAAAACAAGCACTAAACATTGCCAATATTCCCTGAATATGATGATGTTAAGGTGTTATTTTGGATACTTCATCAAATTGAGGTTGATCAACTAAACAAAGTAGTGCTATTCTCATATTCATAGAATGAAACCACAGAATAAAGGAGCAGTGTTATGATTTCTTCATCTCAAAAACAGGGACTTGTAATGATCGCGGTTATCGTAGGCCTAATGACACTGCCAATGATGTACTAAGTATCTAATTCCCAATAAAAAAAGAGGACACTTTCGTGTCCTCTTTTTTTATCTAACGATTGAGTAAAACAACCTAATACCATTTATGGCATTGTGACGTGTTTCGATAGGGCTTCCCAATGAAGATAGTAAAAAAGAAGCGCCGCTAACGTGATTAAGGTCATTAATGAAATGGCTACGCGCCAAATAAAGCGACCGCTGCGCGGAGTCAGCTCCTTCTCACATTCATCACACACACGAAGAAATGCTTTGCGATCTTCTAACTGATAGTTATCTTCATGCACAACTTTGTTACGAATAGTGGCAATGAACCTCAGCTTGCCCACCACATCATGTGGTAAACGCTCTTCACAGCTAGTCACCAATTGATGTAACCCCTTCCCCTCAGCGTGATATTGCTCTCTCAACAAGCTTTCCAATCGACGCGTTCGCAAAACCACTTTCTCAATATCTGACATTATCGCCCTCCTGTGCCAACTCTGGTGGCGCTCCATCTATTTTTATCATACTTCCCCACGGAATAGTTGAGCATTTTTGCTCGCTAACCTGCCGAGGAAATGTGATATCCGCCGGAAAAAAAACCGTCAAACCAATCAAACTCACGCTTTAGTAGCAAGCAACACTCCTTTGCCATATGTTGCACGCTAAAATGTCGCCTTCATCGCTAAGGAGTTCACCATGCCGCTTTCATTACTTATCGTTGTCGCTTTGTTAGTTATCTCTGCTATTTGGGTATTTAGCTATTTCTATCGTCGCCATGTGCAAGGCGAAAACGCCCCCGAACGCACTGCTAATGTCACGATTATCGACAAGCAAGCCATCGTCATCCCTCATGCTCGCCCTGGGGAAGAGGATCAGGAGTTCTGGATTTACGTCCAAAAAGGCAAACTTGGCCCAAAGCGGGAATTTCAAGTCGGCGTGCATTATTACCATGCACTTAACCCAGGCGACCAAGGAATGCTGACTTATTGCGGACACAAGTTTCTACACTTTGCACTCAAGCGTTAAGGTAATAACCAACGTGTTTTTGCAGAGCGAGCAACCCATATACTCACCGCCAGTGATCCTGCGCCGCTTACGAGAATCCATAACGGGATCACCCATGCGGGATTCCCTTGATCCCACCCATACTCTTTTACAGGCCATAGAAAGATGGGATGTAATAAATAGATGCCTAAGCTGTGCTGGCTTATCACACTTACGACTTGCTTAACACGAGCGGGCAATCTCTCAGCAAAATATCGACACACTATAAATATCATGCTGGCGGCTAACACAACGTTCAGTGTTTTATAAGAGAGCCAGCGACCAATCGTATACTCACCCGCTGCGACACTGTGGCTGACCACCATCCATACTGTCGTCAATAGTGCCAGACAGCCAAGCAGAATCGCCATACATAGCGTTACCCGGTTGAGTGACACCTTCTGATAGAGCAAGTAACCCAACGGTAAATAACCAGCAAACAGCCATAGCTCATTGCTCCAAGGGCCATCAATACCGCATAAAAACAAGGTGGTCGTCAGCAGCCACACAGCAACTAATGCGTACAGCGCTTTATCATCAACTCTTCGGACCAGCAGTTGTAGAAAAGGGATCACAAAATAGAGTGGGATAAAGTAATAGAAAAAACCTAAATGGTAATACGTTGCGTGGTGCGTACTGTTACTCAGCACCGCCTTTGCAACTTGCCCATCAAATCCACTCGCACTCCAGCCGGACAAATAAGCATAGAAGAGCGACCAAACGATAAATGGCAGCAAAACTTTGCCAAGACGTCGCTGAACATAATAACGCGCATCAAAAGGGCGACGATCACTGAGCATTAAGGCTCCAGTGATCAATATAAAGACTGGCACAGCCCAACGGCTTACACTATTGATGCCAACCGCAACCACCCACTGCTCAAAAGGAATATCGCCGAGTTGCTGCCGATAGGGGGCCAACACATGAATACCGATCACCGCTACAGCCGCCAAACAGCGCAATAAATCAAAAAAAATAACTCGTTTGGTCATAGTGCCTATCCACAGTGTTTTAAGGTTTCTACTATAAAGTTGAAATAGTTGGCTATGTAATCCGCAAGTCAGTTATCGGTAAAGGATCACTAATGCCATTATAATTAATAGCTAATACCTATCGAATAAATCAATCAAAACGAATTTATTTTGTTCACTTCAAGGTGCAATCTAATGCTTAACAAGAGAAATCACTTATCCATAACAACGAGGTGAACACATGACAACAAATTTGATCGGTTTAGATACCAACCAAAGCCAACAACTTGCACAAGCGTTAAACCAATTATTGGCTAACTACCAAGTGTTTTATATGAATACTCGTGGTTACCATTGGAATATCAAAGGAAAAGAGTTCTTTGAACTGCACGCAAAATTTGAAGAGATTTACACTGACATACAGGTCAAAATTGATGAGTTAGCGGAACGAATTTTGACTTTAGGTTATCAACCGTTGCATAGCTTCAGCGCCTATTTAGCAACAGCACAAGTGTCAGAACACACTAACGCAACTAATGGTCAAGAAACCATGCAAGGATTGGTTAAGGGATTCAGTGTATTGATCCACCAGCAACGAGAAATTCTTGAAATTGCAACGCAGGCGGGAGATGAAGGCACTTCAGCACTGATGAGTGACTACATCCGCGAACAAGAGAAACTGGTATGGATGCTGAATGCTTGGCTGCAATAAACCCCAAGTTTGGGCAAACCGCCGTCGCTCATGACGGCGGTTTTTACATTCGCACGAAATTTATTACAGCAAACGATGAATATCTTGACTCCAGCGCTGCGCCGCCGAAAGCTCATCACTGACTTGATTTAATTCAAGCCCTAGCAGATCACAATGGCTTTCCACTCCTTGCCAGTCCGCTTGCTCAAAACACTCCTCAAGTGCCAACAGCTCGCCAATGGGTCCTTCACGCTTTTGCAGTGCTAGTTTGACCACGTCACATAAGGGTAACTGCGCAACCAGCTCTTCAATTGAAATATCCAGTAAGGCATCTAACACAGAAAAAAGACCAATTAAAAAAGCTTGCTCGCGATGTTGACGAAATGAAGGATGCCCAGACATTAATTGACAAAATTGAGCACGTTGCAAAGAGAGGTTATACAACTCTTTCGGCTTTTTAGCTGAGACAAATGAAGCAACGGCTAATGATACAAAGGTTTTGAGCTTGTCTTGACCAAGATAGACCAAAGCTTGACGAAAAGAGGAAATCGGCACGGATAAGCGATCAGACATAGTGTTGACGAATCTGAGCAACTTGTATGAGAGCGCTACATCTTGCGCGACAATGTATTCAATCCGTTCAAAATCAGCATTTGGCTTACAAACTTCTCGAAACAGCTCCAAGGCGATAATCTGCTCTGGTCCAACATAACGCTGCTTGATCATTTCTGGTTTACTAAAGAAATAACCTTGGAAAAAGCTAAAACCGGCATTACGTGTCACGGTGAACTGGTGATCCGTTTCAACTCGTTCCGCTAAATAACGACGCTTACTGCCTTCCGCTAAACGCTGACGTACAAACTCGCAAGCGTGATCTAAGCCCAGCGCCATAATATCGAGCTTGACGATGTGCACATAACTCAGAAAGCGTTCCCATTCTGGCGCATACACAAAGTCATCCAGCGCCACCAGATAGCCACGCCGATACAACTCTTTAATCACCTCAAGCAGTTCATCCGTCGGCTCACAGGTTTCGAGCACTTCCACCACAATTTGTTCTCGCGGCAACGTTAAAGGCAGACGGCGAATTAAACTCTTGTAGGGAAAATTAATAAAACAACGTGATTTGGGAATATTAGGATTGATCCCCACCGCAAGAAAGTTTTCGACGATCAAGCGATACGTGGCTCGATTCGACTCAATGTGCGCTGGAAACGCGTTTTTTTCCCCATCACGAAAGAGCAATTCATAGCCAAGCGTATGCTGCTTGGCATTTAAGATCGGTTGTCGTGCGACATAAGAATAATGCATTAGTGATTAACAACTAATAATTGAGACATAGCCATCTAGGACTTCGCCACTGCCAGTAGCGCTCCACAACCAATAAACATCGAGCCAAATACTCGGTTAATCTTACTCATGACACTCTCTGAACGAATAAAGCGCCCCATTCGTGCGGCTAAGGAGGTGTAACCAAGCATCACAATCGAATCAATGGTTACCGTGGTCACGCCTAACACCAACAATTGAATGAACTGATCTTGGGTTGGGTCAATAAATTGTGGAAAAAGCGCCACCAGAAAGACGATGGATTTAGGATTTGTCAGGTTGATCAACACCGCTCGACGCAATAAAGACCAACTCGTTTGCATTTGAGCCGTTGCATTGGTCATCATACTTGAACGATCACGCCATTTTTGAACACCTAACCACACCAGATACGCAGCACCAACCCACTTAATCACACTAAATGCCATGGCTGATTGTGCCACTAAGGCACCAATTCCGGCTCCCACCAACATGATGTGAAAAGCCAAACCCAATTGTAAACCCACAATCGCGGCTAGTGATTTACGTGTACCGTAGCTGAGACCATTGCTGATGGAATTGACCGTCCCTGAACCCGGCGCCAAACTAAACAATATCGCGGTCACCACATAGGCAAGCCAAACATGAGTATCCATTGCAATTCCTCTCAACTAGACTAATCTAGCCTAAAAATGAACTATTCCTCGAATCTGTCCAATAAGAATAATCTATGAATCAGACGAGTCCAAACTCCCCACCTTATACTCAAGAGTCTTTCTTTGAGCAAGTGATCAATACCACGATTGCCGATTTCTGGCACTCCAGAGAAGAAGGTTTTATCAAATCTGCTGATAAAACAAAACTTTATTGGTGCAAACTTACCTCGCCTCAACACTCAAAGGCGATCTTCGTCGTCAACGGACGAATTGAATCTTGCTGGAAATATCAGGAGCTATTTTATGATTTTTTCCAACAAGGTTATGATATTTATTCTTTTGATCACCGTGGCCAAGGGCTTTCTGATCGATTAATCGACGATCCACAAATCGGCCATGTCGGTGAATTTGATGACTACATTTTAGACATGCAGCGTGTCATTGAGCACTTTGACTTAAGCCATTATGCACAACGTTTTCTCGTCGCCCACTCGATGGGCGGTGCCATTGCGACCCGGTATGTACAAACATACCCTCAACACCCATTTGCGGCTATGGTGCTCAGCGCGCCAATGTTTGGTGTCAACATGCCATGGCAATTACGTCCTATCGCCATGACACTGAGCCAAGTGCTGACGGCGATGTATAGCAAACCAACCTATGCGCCAGGCTATCAAGCCTATTCTGCAAAGCCTTTTGAGATCAACCCATTAAGTCAAAGTCAGGTGCGTTACCAATGGTTTCGAGACCTGTACCAACGCAAACCCGAATTGCAAGTTGGCGGCCCTAGCACGCGCTGGGTATGGCAAGGGCTCATGGCAGCGAAGCTGTGTCAACTGATGACTCGTCAAGTGAAGTTACCAACACTCATCTTGCAAGCAGGACAGGATGAAATTGTCAGTAATGCGGATCAAATCCGCTTTGTCACTAAGCTGGCGAAAACCAATCCATCTAGCAAGCTAGTCATCATTGAAGGAGCAAAACATGAGCTCTTTTTTGAAAAGGATTGCTATCGAAACCAAGCACTTGATGAGCTATTTAAGCAATTCCAATCTCTTGAGAACACAGTTTAATCACGGTATTAGAACTGAGCAAATAGAGGAAATTTCAATTGAGAGTTTTACCCTCTTTTTCCTCTTTAAGATGGCGTAAACTAAGCCACACCAAAGTTTCTCCACCATCTGCGATCTGCAAACCAAATCGACCATGATAATGAGGGTTTTATGACCACCGAATGTAAAGAGCACGCGATTCATATCGTGGCGTCCGATCTCGACGGTACACTACTTGCGCCAAACCACCAATTGAGCGAATTCACCAAGCAAACGCTACAAGCGCTTCACCAAAAAGGCTTTACTTTCATCTTCGCTACCGGTCGCCATCACGTTGATGTGGCGGGTATTCGCCAGTTAGCGGGCATTCCAGCCTACATGATTACTTCCAATGGTGCGCGCGTTCACGATCAACATGACAACCTGATGTACAGTAAAAATGTACCGCAAGAATTGGTACAGCCCGTCATTGATGTGTTTAAGCAAAACCCTGATATTTTTGTTCACATATATCAAGATGAATCGTGGTTATTGAATAAAGAAGATGAAACGCTGCGTGATTTCCACGAAGAATCCGGCTTTAGCTACCAAGTATTTGATGTCAATAACGCACCTACCGAGGGCGTCGCCAAAATATTCTTCACCCACCCAGCGCAAGATCATGAGTTATTAGCTCAGTTTGAAGAACGCTTAAACGATATTTTTGGCGACAAACTGAACGTCGCCTTCTCAACACCTTGGTGTTTGGAAGTGATGGCAGCAGAAGTGTCGAAAGGGGATGCGCTCAAAGCCGTTGCAGAATCATTAAACCTGACCCTAGATAACTGTATTGCGTTTGGCGATGGTATGAACGATGTGGAAATGCTGTCGATGGCTGGTAAAGGCTTGGTGATGGGCACATCGCATCAAAAAGTGTTCAATGCACTGCCGAATAACACAGTGATTGGTAGCAATGCAGAAGACGCCGTGGCTCACTATTTGCGTGAACATTTATTGTAACAGCAGCCTGCAGTAACGAGTGGTCACAAAAAACAGCGCCATTTGAGCGCTGTTTTTTTGTTCATAACGGCTTCACGATTTATCTCTGATTCTTGTCCGCGGGTTGTTAAATTCACACCATCAGTTCAATTTGCCAGCACCTTTGTGCCATAATCTAGCCTCGTTGCATTGCCCAAAAAGAGTCTGCTATGAAAGTGCTTCACTGTTCCGCGCTGTTATTGACCACATTAATGCTGCAAGCCTGTGCGACACACAACGCATCACAGCCACCAGCCGTACCGATGGCGAGTTTGGATAAACCCAGCTCAATCAAAGCACAGCCCTTTATTATGCGTGGAGAAGTCGTGGTAGGTCATGAGGCGCAAACCTTTACACCTTGTGGTAGCAATCAACAATATTGGCTAGCACTGACACCACAGCAGACTCAGCAAGCCTTGAGTTTGGCTCGCTCGCCTTATCAGCCTTTGTATGGAGAGCTCATCGGTACTTTATCAGCACCAAGCCGCACAGGTTTCGATGCCGATTCCAGCGCACGTTTCAACGTGACCAGCATCAATATGCTCAGTGCTGAAAATCCTAAACGCTGCAATCAACCACTCAAACCGACACGCGCTTTTGGCAACGAACCGTCATGGTCCATCCACTTTGAAGGGAAAAACCTTAACTTTCAAACCATCAGCGGTGAAACTCAAACATTCGCTATCACAAAAAGTCCGCTATCTGAAACCAAGCGCGAGTACCAAATAAATCAAGGTTCGCTGCTCCTCACACAAAAAATGTGCAGTGACGGGATGAGTGACTCGCTGTACGGCTGGAGTTCCACCTTGAAGGTCGGTGAGAAAAGCTATCAGGGATGTGCCACCTTAGGTAATAGTGATGCGACGCTTCCATGGGTTGGGGCTTATCATGCTACTTCGACCCAAAATAGGGATTTCACGATTCGTTTGCAACTGAATGCGGATCATACTGCTAGCACTCATTATGACTACAACGATGGTCAGCCATCGACCGTTGAAAAGGGGTTTTGGCAACCATTAAACCTAAATCAGATCCAAGTTGTCATGACGCGCCACCAGCAACAATATCTGCTTTCTGAACGTATCTTTACTCGCACTGGTTACCAACTGAAAGCAGAAAAAGAGAAGGTGGGCGATGTACTCTACCCTATCGCCAATGGCGGTTTAACGTTATTTTCTGAAAATATCGAGACACCATAAGTGACCAGACCGTGCCCTTGCCCAGTTTGCCATTTTAGCTATCAATGCCTCTGTTCACTGCAACCAACACTGGATAGCCAACTGCGCATTGCACTACTGATGCATGAAAATGAACCGCATCGAGCGACCAATACTGGCAAACTGCTGCTGCGTAGCTTGCCCAATTCCTCTGTGTACATCTGGGACCGAGTCTCTACGGCGAAATCATTACACAAGAGAATTCTGGATGAGAAGTTAAACGCGGTGGTTATTTTCCCTTCGACGCGCAGTCAATCGCTCACCGAATACCAATCTCTCTCAACGTCTGACACTCGAGAAATCGTGTTTATTATCCTGGATGGGACATGGCAAGAAGCCAAGAAGATGCTCAATAAGAGCCCTTGGTTATCCGATTTACCGCAGCTACACCTCACCCCAAATCAAATCTCTCAGTATGGATTAAGGCGAAATCAAGATACTGGTCATTTATGCACATTAGAAGTGGGCGTTGAGCTGCTCAACTCTCTCGGAGAACCAAATAATGCGAGAGAGTTACGCGCGTTTTTCACTTACTATCTCAAGGCTTTTCAAGCGGATAAAAGCGGTCACGCCCTAAAGCTGCAGTAATGAATCCAGTTGATGGATTTCAATATCAGGCAAAACTTTGGCCTTACGACTGGCGAGCAAGGTTTGGCCTTGATCGTTATACCAACAGGCTTGGAAACCATTGCATTTTGCGCCTTGCACATCGGTTATCAGATGATCACCAACGTGTAAAATCGAGGCTGCAGGTAACTGTAATGCAGCCTGCGCTTTGTCAAAAAGATCCGGATACGGCTTGGCCAAGCCATCGGGACCCGCTTTAAAAATTTGTTGAAAATAATGCCCCAAGCCAATTTTGTACGGGTCAACATTGCCGTTGGTAATCGCCACTAACGGCATGCGCTTTGCCAGTTCGGTCATCACGCGGTGCGTCTTCTCTGGCACCGTGATTAAGTGACGTAACCGCAACACTTCTTCAATGGCATTCTGCGCAGCCTGTAAAGCAAGTTGCGGCGAATAGCCTAACTGAATTAAGCCTTGTTCTATCTGCTTAAATCGCCACTGAGTGACATCATGACCGAGCAGTGGCTCTTGCAGCGCCAGTTGCTGTTTAAGTTGCTGCCACCAACTTATCGGACGCGTCGCGGAAAGTGGATGATGAGTGTGCAGCCACACGACCATTTGCTGCTCAACATGACGGATCACTGGATGGTTGTCATACAACGTGTCGTCCAAATCAAAGCTCATCGCTTTAATGGGGCCGATATTGCGATAAAAGTGCATGCGTTACTCGCTCTGTTTCTTTTTACGTGCTCTTGGGTGCGCTTGGTCATAGGCCTGCGCAAGATGTTGAAAGTCCAAATGAGTATAGATTTGCGTCGTCGAAATGTTCTCATGACCCAGCAACTCTTGGACAGCACGTAAATTATTGCTCGATTCAAGCATGTGAGTCGCAAAAGAGTGGCGCAGTTTATGTGGGCTAATATGGCTAGCCACCGCCTGCTTTTGCCCCCACTCGGCCATGCGTTTTTGTACGTTGCGATGCGAAATACGAACACCCAGCTTTGAAACAAACAAGCTTTGCTCATCAGCGTTCGCAAACTGCGTCCGTATTTTCAACCAATGCGCCACCCATTCTTTGGCTTGGCCAGCAAAAGGCACCTTACGTTCTTTATCCCCTTTACCCACCACTCGAATCTCGCCGCGGCTAAAGCTCAGGTCTTTTACGTTAATGCTGACGAGCTCCGCTAAACGCAACCCAGCACCATACATCAATTCCATCATGGCTCGATCGCGCACTGATAGCGGATCATCATCCTTGACTTCGAGTAGTTGCGCGACTTCATCCACATCTAAGTTTTTCGGTAACGGGCGTTTTTTACGCGGTGCTGCAACGCCTTTGGCCGGGTTAGCTGTCAGTTCACCACGCAAGATCAAGAAATCAAAAAAACTGCGCAATGAAGAGAGACGCGTCGCTAAACTGCTGGCTTTCATCCCTTCACGCATCCCTTTGCTCGCCAGCTGTCGCACCCAAGCGGCATCGACTTGTTGCCATTGATTCAGCCCCATCTGCACCAAATGCTGCGCCATGGTTTCCAGCTGTTGTTTGTAATTGCGTTGGGTGTGCAAGCTCAACCCTTTCTCGCTCCGCAGATATTCATAGAAGCGAGTTAAGGGCTGCTGTAAGCCGTTAGGCAGAGGTGTGGCTGATTCGGTCATGCTCAATCGGTTGCCAAGGTAGAGTCTCAATTAAATGAGAGAGAACTAACGCCAAATGACGTAAAAAGAGGGTATCCATACTCGGTTGAAAATGGCCGCCATCTTCACTTGCAAACGCTAACACGCCTTGTGATGAGCGCTTACCTAATGGTAGCACCACATACGAACCCATTTCTGGCGCAGCGGTTTGTTCACCAAATAACGCTTGGCGATCCAACTTTTTCATACGCCCTAAATAAGCATTTTTGCCATTAAAATGGTTAGTTGAAAAACGCTGCCATTGCTCTTGGGTCAATTGATAATCGGTTTCAGGCGAGGCCAGTAAACGAATATACGCTACCAAACCTAAGGTTTGCGCTTTGTTTTCTATTGCCTTGCATACTTGCGGCATTGAATGACATTTTAAGATCTGCTCTTGCAGATCCATAAATTCGTGGAAAGTGCGGTCATTATTGGCCGCTAATGACATAAAGGCGGTGATCTCTTCCTCTAACTCCTCAATTCTCTGACGCTGACGATTCAGTTGTACATGCACCAAAGAGACCGCACCTTGTTGATGGTGCGGCAAGGAGAGCCTGTCAACCAGCTCTGAACGCTGGAGGAAAAAATCTGGGTGATCTCGTAAATATTCAGCCACAACTTCGGCTGTGAGTGCATCCGCTTCAACGTGTGACAAAACGATTCCTTATCTTACTTAACCCTAACAAGAGACTTGACCATCAAACACATGAGTCGCAGGGCCTGTCATATAGAGTGGCTTACCCGGCCCTTGCCAGTGGATCTCTAACGAGCCACCAGGTAAATGTACTGTCACCTCTTCCGCCAATAACCCTTGAAGAATACCAACGGCAACCGCGCCACACGCGCCACTGCCACACGCTTGAGTTTCACCCGCGCCACGTTCATAAACACGTAGCTTCACTTCATTGCGATTCAGCACTTGCATGAAGCCTGCGTTAACACGCTCTGGAAAACGCTCATGAGATTCAAGCAGTGGACCCAAAATTTCAACCTCAGCGGTTGTCACATCCTCCACCACTGTCACCACATGCGGATTGCCCATACTCACCGCCCCGCAGAACAAGGTTTTCTCTTCAACGCGCATGATGTAAGTTTTCTCTGCCTGTTTGGCTCGAAATGGAATCTTATTAGGCTCAAATTCTGGTATGCCCATGTTGACGGTGATTTGATCATCCTCTTCAACATTTAAAACCATTTTGCCTTTTTTAGTCGTGACTCCAATGCTGTACTTATTGGTCAGCCCTTTCATCCGCACAAAGCGAGCAAAGCAACGTGCGCCGTTGCCACACTGTTCGACTTCGCTGCCATCGGCATTAAAAATACGGTAGTGAAAATCACTTTCCGGATCATACGGCGCTTCAACCACTAATAGCTGATCAAACCCCACGCCAGTATGACGATCCGCCAAGCGGCGGATCAAATCAGGGGAGAAGAAGACGTTTTGTGTAATGCAATCAACGACCATGAAGTCATTACCCAAACCGTGCATTTTAGAAAAATGGAAATGCATAATGCTTCAATTTACTCCGGCAGAATACGCTCTAATGCCCATAGGCTCGATAGTGCTTCACGCTGACGAACAAGGTGGGTTTGTGCACCATCCACCATCACTTCCGCCACGCGAGTACGTGTATTATAGTTCGAAGACATCACAAAACCGTAAGCTCCTGCTGAGCGAACCGCCAGTAGATCTCCCTCATCCAAGACCAATGAACGATCTTTACCCAAGAAGTCACCGGTTTCACAAATAGGCCCAACCAAGTCATAGGTTAGCGCTTCACCTTGGCGCGGCACAACAGGAACAATATCTTGCCAAGCTTGATAAAGCGCTGGACGCATCAAATCGTTCATCGCCGCATCAATAATGGCAAAGTTTTTGTGTTCGGTATGTTTGAGAAACTCTACTTTCGTCAACAACACGCCCGCGTTAGCCGCAATAGCACGTCCCGGTTCAAAAATCAGTTCGAGATCTTGATGGTTACTCAAACGCGCCAACAAGGCTTTGGCATAATCGGAAGGCTGCGGGGGTAACTCATCGCGATACACCACACCTAAACCACCACCAACATCCAAATGTTTAATGGTGATCCCTTCCTCTTTAAGCTGATCAATTAACGCAAGTAAGCGATCGGTTGCATCAATAAAAGGGGCAATAGCAGTCAGTTGAGAGCCAATGTGGCAATCAATACCATGAATGCTGAGATTCTCTAGGCTTTGTGCCAAGCGATAAACATCCAGTGCACGGTCAAAAGCAATACCAAACTTATTGTCACGCAAACCGGTTGAAATATAAGGGTGGGTTTGTGCATCCACATCAGGGTTGATGCGCAGTGAAATCGGTGCTTTGACACCCAGCTCGCCAGCCACTTTATTTAAACGTGCTAATTCAGGCTCGGATTCAACGTTAAAGCATTTAATCTTGAGCTCCAACGCGCGTTTCATTTCAGCTTCCGTTTTACCGACGCCAGAAAATACCACTTTCGCCGGGTCACCACCCGCCACCACAACACGCTCTAGCTCTCCTGCCGAAACAATATCAAAACCTGACCCTAAACGCGCCAACGTGTTTAATACGCCTAAGTTTGAGTTAGCCTTCACCGCATAACACACCAGATGAGGGTGTTCGCCTACCGACTTATCAAAAGCATGCCAGTGACGCTCTAAAGTAGCGCGAGAATAGACATACAAAGGCGTGCCGTATTGCTCAGCCAACTCTGTTAATGCGACATTTTCAGCCCAAAGCTGACCATCGTCCTGATAATTGAAGTAATCCAAAATTCGTTTCCTTTAAGCTAAATCAATGACTATGGCTGAGGTTGTTCACTCTGCTCAGGCTCTGCTGGCATGTATAACGGCCCGGTTTGACCACACCCTGCGAGAGCAAGGAGTGACAACATAAAAAGTGCAGCGATTGATTTTTTCATTTTGCATGTCGTGATTATTGAGTCAATGCCCCCTATAATCGCACCACAATCAGGAAAAGCAATAGGATAGACAGGATGAACGATACTGAATTTCACCAACTTGTCGATGAGCAGCTAGAAATCATTGAACAAGCGATAGACGACGCAGGTGCCGACATTGATTACGAGACCTCAGGCAATGTGATGACGTTAGAATTTGATGACCGCAGCCAAATTATTATTAACCGCCAAGAGCCAATGCATGAAATTTGGCTGGCATCAAAGTCAGGCGGTTTCCATTTCAAACTGATCGACCAAAACTGGATTTGTTCAAAAACAGGGCTGGAATTGATTGCGATGGTGAAACAAGAATGTGAAAAACACGCTGGCGAAACGATCGACTGGGTGTAAAGCAACAACGCCAAGTGACAGATGTGTGACTTGGCGCTACCGAACTAAGCGTTGACCGCTTTTGAAGGACGAGAATAGAGCGCGGAATCGTTACGATAAGGGACAATATAGCTTTCCCCTTCTTCTGGGTGGACGATTTGATAATACTGCGGCAGATTGAAGTTAATAAGTTTAGCGGAGAGTGGGTTACCGTCGCGCACTGAGGTATAAAAGCTGTTGACGTTAGTGATCATCTCATCTTTTTCGCCGCTGAACTGGTGATAGACTTCAATTTGGTTCGACTCATCCAACACATAAATGTTGAAGCCTTTATCAGTATCTTCAAAGAAAAACTGCACTAAGCCTTCACTAGCAAAACCATCGACGATTTCCGGCAGTTGATAATCTTGATCGCGATCGAGCATTAACAGCGGTGAACCTTTCAATTTGTTGGTTGAAATACTGCGGTAAAAATCTACCGAATTTTCCAACTTCTGTACCGAAACCCCTCGCCGTTCAAAAAACAGACCATACATTTGATCGCCAATGCGTAACGCTTTAAAACGGCGACGTTTCTCTTGCTCTACCGGTTTCAAACGCAAATCGATACATTCCGCCAGCAACTGGTACACCATGTTGCGCATCACGCCACGCAGACTTTTGCTGTAACAAAATACATCGACAGACTCTGGCGGTAGCGCATCTTGGTGCATTTTGCCAAGCACGGTTTTCAACGCGTCGAGCATCGCCGTTTCGCCAGTAAAATGGAGAGTCCGTACTTCATGCCACGAGTTGCGATACACTAAATCGACACTACCGACTAAGCTTTTTTGCTCAGATCCGAAACTGAAAATATCTATATTTTTCAAATCAATTTTGAGCGATTTACCGCTTAATTCCGCGGTAGGATCATTTTCAAAGTTGATGAACATCGCCAGTTGGCTGATTTCACAAGGACTTGCTAGAGCCTGCATGGTCGGCCGCCGCTTACGCAACGAGAAGGTATTACGCAAATCGCTAACCATTTGATAGAACTTATCAATATCCAACTGTGCGTCACGTACTACTGAATGCAAATGAGTTGATTCCGTGATCAAACCATTGAAGAAGGCCCAAGAGACCAGCTTACTGAGGTATTCATTATGCTCAAGGAAAGGTTGGCCAATCATACGATGGGCAACTAGAGGCTGTTTATACAGATACCAGCCCGCTTTATTGGTTCGCCCTTCTCGAACTTGAATGAACGAGAGATCCGGCTCGTGCAGATCTGGCGAGATTTGTGGATTCAGTAGCGTGACTTTACCCGGCAACACCTCAAACACCGCATACAACTTACGCGCGAGGATTGATATATCTTGTGGGCTAATGGCCGAGGTGATGTCATTACGACGCGCAAACTGGATCAGGTTTCGATAGCTCAGCATCAACGCATCTAACAACGCATGGTGGACAACTTTAACTTGTTCGACTTTCCAATTACGGCGATTGTCTAATTCTTGAACAACAGATTCCGACCAATTCCATTGCTGAATCATGTGGCTTAATGCTTCTCGACGCCATGCCACTGAGCCTAAGCTCGGCTCACGGGATAACTTTTCATGCGTTTTGAGATAAAAACAACGACGCACCAGATCAAGACGGGCAGAATCACCAATACGTTCAAGGTAACGCGTCACTTTTTCAAGCATCAAATAGTAAGCATCCATACTGTACAAATCAGGTTCATGAGTAAAAAACCGTCGTTTGGTATCAATGCTTAATAATTGCGTGTGTGGGTACTCCCACGAATACGCCTCAAGCAGAATCGCTTTTAACACTGACTTGTAAGGCGAGTCGATGCTTTTATAAAGCTGCCAAAGGTTTGCGCCGAAATACTCTTCAGCAGGAATACGGTTCAACTTACCAAAATCGATCCATTCACTGCAATTAATGTAATCATTGCTGCACAATTCGTGCACGTATTCGTCGTAGCACTCTTCCATTTCAGGAGGCACGATTTGCCACAGTAAACGCTTGCCTGCCAAGCGAACAGCAGAGCGATAGAACTCGTCTAATAGCAGGAGATGTTGCGATGAACCGCAGTTTTCGCCTGTCATCTGCTCAGAATGATTACTGCGAAAACGTAGCTCATCCATCAAGAAAAAGTTAGCTTCCACCCCTTGGCTCTTTGCCCAATCAGTGATCAACAAACATTTGTTGCTTAAGCTTTCCCGCTCATCACAGCTCATACTCGATGCTACACATACCCAAATATCTAAGTCACTCGAGGTGCTTTGACCAATCGACGAGGTACTGCCCATGGTATACAGAGCAAGAATAGCGGGGGTGTCTGCGGTCGGTAAGGGTTGACCTAAGGTGAGTTCTGTATCTTCAACCAGCTGACGTTGGATGTCGTTAGGCTCAAAACCATAGACACCATAAGGGACTTTTGCATCGTAGTAGCCGGGAATAATCGGGTGATTGAAGTGCAGTAATGCAGGAATGAAATGAAATACACGTTGACTTTGCAAATCCATAAGCGCCAGCGCACGCTCGGTACGTTGCTGGTTGAGATTGTCTAATCGTTGAATTAACGTCTTGGTGTAAGCCTGCAAGGTTGATTCCTTGGTTGAAACATTAACACGCGCTTTGATTATATTTTATTCTAAAGCACCAAAAAAACGTGATCAATCTAACATTTTCTTTCCATTTGGTAAAGCCCTCTCGATGCATATCACACTCAGGCAGAGCATGCCTACAATGCGCTCCAATGACCTTGGCTATAGTGTCGTAGCTATTTACACTTTGTCGTAATAGCTCATTATATAAACGAGATATAAATCACACAATTTTGACCAATTTATGCTATCTCTTCATCAATCCTTCACAGCGACGATCTAGTAGTAAACCTTTCATAGCGGGAATGATAGGATTAAACCATCCATTACCTACACTCGGGATTATCATGACTCACGCAACACCCATTCGAATCGCCACACGTAAAAGCCCGCTCGCCCTTTGGCAAGCTTATTATGTTAAAGATGCGCTGCAAGCGGCTCATCCTGGCCTAGAAGTGGAATTAGTGACCATGGTAACCAAAGGCGACGTCATTTTAGATACGCCTTTAGCTAAAGTGGGCGGTAAGGGGCTTTTTGTCAAAGAGTTGGAAGTCGCTATGCTTGAAGGCCGTGCCGATTTAGCAGTGCATTCAATGAAAGATGTTCCCGTCGATTTCCCGAAAGGGCTTGGACTAGTAACGATTTGTGAACGCGAAGATCCACGTGATGCTTTCGTTTCAAACACCTATCAAAGCATTGAACAACTGCCTCAAGGTGCCATCGTCGGCACCTGTAGCCTACGTCGCCAATGCCAACTCAAAGCATATCGACCAGACCTTGTGATTAAAGAATTGCGTGGCAATGTCGGTACTCGTCTTGGAAAACTCGACGCAGGTGAATACGATGCGATTATTCTCGCCGCAGCAGGTTTAAAACGTTTGAAGCTTGAAGATCGCATTCGCAGCATTATTGAACCAGAACAATCGCTTCCTGCAGTAGGGCAAGGTGCAGTCGGGATTGAATGCCGTTTAGATGACGAACGTTTAAGAGCATTACTTGCGCCACTCAACCATTCTGACACGGCTGATCGCGTGAAATGTGAACGAGCCATGAACCTAACATTAGAAGGCGGTTGCCAAGTACCTATCGGTAGCTACGCCCTACTCGATGGTGATCATATTTGGCTAAGAGCATTAGTCGGTGAGCCTGATGGTTCTAAGATTGTACAAGGTGAGATTCGCGGCCACCGCTCCGATGCCGAGCAACTAGGAATCACGCTTGCCCATCAATTGCTCAATGATGGAGCGCGAGATATTCTGTCCAAACTCTACTGCGAGCACGAATAAAGCATGACGGTGTTGGTCACTCGCCCCGAAAATCAAGGGATTGAACTTTGCCAACAATTAGCGGATCTCGGTATCCGCTCCGTTCACCATCCACTGATTCAGATTAATGCAGGAGTCGATCTCCCGTATTTACTCCCAGAACTTCAGCAATGCGACATTATTATTGCGGTTAGCCAAAACGCGGTGACGTTCAGTCATCAATTTTTGCAAGATCACCGATATTTTTGGCCAAATGACGCCAGATACCTTGCCGTTGGTCAAAAAACCGCACATGTTTTCAGCAAATTAAGCCAACAAAAAGTACACTATCCGCAGATAAGTGACAGTGAACACCTGCTTGCCCTACCGCAGTTGCAATCAATATCGGGCCTTAAGGTGATGATTTTACGTGGTAATGGCGGACGTGAGCTCATCCACGACAGCTTAATCGAGCGTGGTGCTGATGTGGTGTATAAGGAAGTGTATCGACGCGATACGATCACCCTCTTTGCCGCCGAATCGATATCTCTGTGGCAGCAACAGCAAGTCACTCAGTTAGTTGTCACCAGCTCAGGTCAACTCAATTTTATGATGGATCAATTCTCTGATTCACAACGACTCTGGCTGCTAAATTTAGCTCTTTTTGTCCCAAGCGAGCGAATTCGACAAGAGGCGCTGCACATGGGATTTGGGTGCGTCACGAACGTGGGAAGCGCCTCCAATACAGAACTCGCGGCTAGTATTAGCCAATCTAGACAGGACTCTAAGCATGACAAGCAAAAATAATAACCCGCATATTGAACCTGAAAAAGCAGCCACACCTCCTCTGGTTACAGAAAAAGACGCAACGGATAACCTTGATTCACCAAAAAGTTACGTGCAGGATCCCACTTCTCAACCTGAAGAAAAAAGTGATAAACGAGCAAAGCGCAGCATCAAACTTTCTGTTATTGCAATTAGCCTATCCATCATTTTCAGTGCTGGTATAGCCTATCAAATGCAGCAAAAAGACGCCTTTTACCAAGCCACAATCAACGCATTGCAGACTCAATTAACACAAACCCAAAGTCAGCTCGCGGCTGAAATCAATCAAATAAAGCAAGAAACACAAACCAAAGCGGACCAACTCACTCACAAAACTGACGTAGCCTTGAATCAACAGCAAAAAAGTATCGACAGCTTGCAACTGGCGATAGCTGATATCAAAGGCCGCCGTCCCAACGACTGGCTACTAGCAGAAGCAGACTACTTAGTAAAACTGGCAGGACGTAAACTTTTTCTGGAACATGACATCATCAGCGCGACCAAGCTAATGGAAAGCGCTGATCAGCGTATTGCTGAATTGAATGACCCAAGCTTAGTGCCGCTACGCAAAGCCATGGCGCGTGACATTACTCAGCTCAAAATCATCCCATTGATTGATCGTGAAGGGCTCGTGTTACGCTTAACAACCTTACAGCAACGAGTTGACACTCTACCGCTGGCTAATGCCATGTTGCCTGAAACTCAGCAGCAATCAGCACCACAAGTTTCCGAAAATATTAACGACTGGCAAAATAATCTCGTTAGCTCATTGAAAGACTTCTCGGAGAACTTCATTACCTTCCGCACTCGAGACGGTAATGCCATTCCGCTACTGTCACCTGAACAGCACTTCTATCTAAAAGAAAATCTCAAAGCAAAATTAGAAACCGCCATCAAAGCCGTATACGCAGAACAACAAGAGATTTATACAACGGCACTGAGCACAGCAGATAAATGGTCAGCCAGCTTCTTTAATTCCGATGATCAGAGTGTGCAGCAGTTTAATCACGCGCTATTGCAGCTCAGTAAACAAAATATACAAGTGCAATATCCAGTTAAACTTGAAACTCAGCACGAACTCGCTGATGTCATCACTGAACGCCTACGCCGTGAAGTCTATCCAATGAGCGTTACGGAGGACAAGTAATGTTTAGAGTCATCTTTCTTTTTGTAGTATTAGGAGCCGGTTTATTTGTCGGAACCCAATATGCTGGCCAGCAAGGTTATGTTCTTATCTCTATAGCTAATAGAACAATAGAGATGAGCGTAACCACCTTAATGATCTTTGTGATTGCACTCCTCTCTGGATTATTTAGCTTAGAATATCTCCTCAAAAAAGCATTCTACGCCAGTTCAAACACATTAAACTGGTTCAGCGTACGTAAGTTAAAGCGCTCTCGCCGTTATACCAATGAAGGTATCATTAAACTTCTAGAGGGAGACTGGAAGCAGGCAGAAAAGAAAGTCACTCGCTGGGCGAACCACCATGATATGCCGCTGCTCTGCTATCTTGTTGCATCGGAAGCCGCGCAGGGAATGGGCGACAGAGCAAAACGAGATCACTATTTAGATCTCGCTAGTCAGCAAAGTAATGCAGGCCTAGCTGTTGAATTAACTCGTGCCAAACAGCAAGTACGAGAAGGAGAGTTTGAGCAGGCGCTAAGCACTTTATCAGCCTTACAAGCCACTCATCCGAATAACACCATCGTGCTCAACTTACTCAAGACAACATACGTACACCTAGAACAGTGGCAACCGCTGCTTGAGCTTTTACCTAAGCTCCAAAAAGCAAAACAGATCAATGCGGACGAGAGCCAACAACTGAACCAAAAAGCACAATGCGGTTTACTAAAAAACGTGGCCCAGCAGCAAGGTAGCGAAGGCTTAATCAATCATTGGGACAAGCTCCCAAGGAAAACCAAAAACGACGTCATTTTAACTCAATGCTTCATCGAGCAGTTGATCCAACGAAAAGCAGACTCGCAAGCATTTACCGTCATTAAAGAAACATTAAAAAAACATCCAATGCCAGCTCTGTATTCATTATTGGCAGAGCTCAATTTACCAGATAGATACCCAGCAATTTTGTTGTTACAAGAAGCCATTAGTAAGGATAGTGGTAACGCCGAAGCACACAGCGCACTGGCTCAATTGTATATGAGAGAGCAAAAATGGGCAGAGGCGCAAAACCATTTGGAAAAAGCGTTATCGCTCCGTGCCAATGTATCTGATTACGCTTATCTTGCCGATAGCCTTGAAAAACAAAACTACCCTAAAGCCGCCGCAGAAGTCTCACGTAAGGCACTGACCATGATAGAGCATGTTTAAATGGCAATCTAAGCACCTAAAAATAACCTTATACCAATTAAAGAAAAGTACGATCTCATAAGGCTATCTAGCTATTGTTAAATATCACGATGGATAGCCTTAATAGCACCGATTTTAAAACGCTGGCGAGCCAACAAAAACCATCCTAATTCTACTATTATCCGCTTGAACACCTGGGATTTCCTGGATAATTTCTTGATCAAAATGCAATTTGACTTAAGGCCGAGCACGGCACAAAACCTAGAGCTGTGAAGCCGCAGCGATTTGAATATGCGTATTTATTTGGGTCAGCTTGGGTCGGTATGCTCCTAAAAAGGAATAGGTGAGGCCGTCGTTATAATGGATGATGCTGGTAGGTATATAAGTGCAGTTTAGTCATGTCAGTGTCATCACGTTTCCTCCTACTCACCGAGCTAAATCCAATAGAGCAAGTGTGCAGTTGGCTCACGCTAACCAACAAAGTTTTGCGGATCACGACGACATTATGTCTGAGGTGTTCAATGTGTAAAATCGATTTTTGGAAAGTACAGATAGGGTGATCAAGATATGTTCGAGAGATTGAATTAAGCTATTAATTTTCCAGATTGGCATGTTGATATAAAACGAAAAAACCGCTGTAAAAACAGCGGTTTTTTCTTTAAAAG
>NZ_CAWNHY010000255.1:0-63318 GCF_963874335.1 Vibrio sp. V10_P2A27P122
AATAGCAGCCACAAAGCATCAAAAGAGAGCATTTCGCTCTCTTTTGATAGGCTTTAATCTCTCGATCTTAAATAAAAGCGTAGGCATCAGCAAACATGTGATCGCTTTTTGCATTTTTGTATTGGGTAAACTGTTCTCTTGCTGCTCCAGCCATATCAAAACGACCTGCAATATAAATGTCGTACGCTTCTAACGACTCGAAATCATCATTGATCGCTTGGAGTACATTGCCAACTTTACCATTCCAACTTTCATCAGCCGTTTCAACAACAGGTACAAAGTGGATGTTCTCAAATTGCTGAGCAATCTCACTCAGTTCTGTTTTTGCATAGAGTTGGTAAACGTCTTTTGCTCCCCAGTACAAATAGATAGCGTTACTTTTCTTTTGGCTAATACAGTGATCTAAAATCGAGCGTACATAGCTAAAACCTGTTCCTCCAGCAATGAGTAGTAGAGGGCGCTCATTTTCTTTTACCCACGCATCACCGTGAGGTGCATCTATATTGACTAAACCATTGTTGCTTAATGCCGTTCTCATTTTCTCAACCACTTCCTGTGCATAAGCATTGTGCTCGGCGGCACCAATGTGCAACTCTAGTTCACCAGAACGGCAAGGGCTGCTTGCGATAGAAAATGGACGTTTATCTTTCTCACCCATTTCTACCATGAGATATTGCCCAGCTTTAAATGCAAGAACACTTTCAGGTTGGAGGATGATTTTATAAGTATTAGAGGCTAATGGCTCAATTGACTTTACTTTACATTGGGTGGTCATGTTTTTCCTCTGACTTACTCTGCAAAAGTAAGTACTAAGTTACTTGTTGCAAAGGCTTGGCAAGGGAATATCCAACCTTGTCGCTGCTCTTCGTCAGTCAACATAGGTTCTAAGTTATATTCCACTACACCTTCTAATTTTCTGCACATACACATAGCGCATGCACCTATTTGACAACGGTGTGGAAAAGAGATGTTCTTGTTGAGCGCAGCTTCCAACACCGTTGTACCGTCTTGCACTTCAAAAGTATCGCCTTTCGGCAGCAAGATCACCGTATAAGTCATAAAATACCTAGCTCATCCCAGAGCGAGTCTATTTTGGTGACGACCTCGTGATCTTTTTGGATTGGCGTCCCCCACTCTCGCTGAACTTCACCAGAGAGTTTGTTGGTTGCATCCAGTAGGAGCTTGGAACATTGCCCTTCATTAGCTTCTATACGATCAGTATCTCGAGACGGATCCATGCGCGTGGTTATCGCCCAAATCACATCATTCCAATCTCGGATATTCACATCATCATCACAGAGCACAACAAACTTCAGATTTGAAAATGTCTCTAAAAATGCCCATATCTTTTTTAACAGCTCTTGAGATTGACCAGCGAACGCTTTGTTCATGGATACAATCAAGAAACCATCATTAGAAAATGGCACTAAATAGATATCAACAATCTCAGAATGATGTGCTCTAAGCTGATCCAAATGCTCAGCTTTGATCTGAGGAGCCGTTGATGGGGATGACTGTTGTCTTGTACCGTCACTCTCAACATCCCATTTAATGGTAGCATCTAAGCCCATTTTGGAGCCTAGCCCCACCACTGGAGAGGCAAAATCAAGTGAATCAATCGGTGTATGTTCGATGAATAAAGTGTCTCGGACTGGGTCCATATGTGTTGTCATTGCATTGATAACTGAATTCCAATCACGAGCATCGACTGATTCATCGCACACCACCACATATTTAGTGTACATAAACTGGCGAAGGAACGACCAAACTCCCATCATGACTCGCTTTGCATGACCAGGGTATTGCTTTTTCATCGTCACCACCGCCATTCGATAAGAACAACCTTCCGGCGGTAAATAGAAATCGACGATTTCAGGGAACTGTTTTTGGAGTATAGGTACAAACACTTCATTTAACGCAACACCAAGCACAGCTGGTTCATCAGGTGGGCGTCCGGTATAAGTGCTATGGTAGATAGGATTGCTGCGCATTGTGATATGCGTAACCGTAAAGACACGATGCTTTTCAACTTCATTATAGTAACCCGTGTGATCACCATAAGGCCCTTCGTCAGCATATTCGTTTGGATCTATGTAGCCTTCCAGCACAATTTCCGCACTAGCAGGCACATCTAGATCATTACTGAGCGATTTAACCACTTCTGTTTTACTGCCTCGTAGCAATCCCGCAAAAGCATATTCAGAAAGCGTATCTGGCACTGGTGTCACCGCGCCTAGAATGGTTGCAGGATCAGCACCAAAAGCCACTGAAACTGGGAAATTCTCTCTGGGGTGAGTGTCCATCCAATCTCTTAAATCTAGAGCACCACCACGATGCGCCAACCAACGCATGATGACTTTGTTTTTACTGAGTTTCTGTTGGCGATAAATCCCGAGATTTTGTCGCTTCTTGTTTGGCCCTTTAGTGATGGTCAGCCCCCAAGTCAGAAGAGGAGCAACATCATCGGCCCAACAACTCATCACTGGGATTTTGTCTAAGTCAACATCGTTGCCCTGCCAAACAATCTCCTGGCAAGGAGCCTTGCGTAGTCGTTTGGTTGGCATGTTGAGCACTTGCTTAAATAAAGGCAATTTATCGATAGCATCTTTGAAGCCCTGTGGTGGCTCAGGCTCTTTGAGATAAGCCAGTAATTTGCCGACTTCCCTTAACTCTTGGACATCTTTACGCCCCATGCCGATCGCGACGCGTTTTGCGGTGCCAAACAAGTTAGTGAGCACCGGAACCGTATAACCGATCGGGTTTTCAAATAGCAAAGCAGGACCTGCGGCACGCAAAGTGCGGTCGCTAATTTCCGTCATTTCATAATGAGGGTCAATCGGGCAAGTAATGCGTTTTAGTTGGCCTGTTTTTTCCAGATGGTCAACAAATTCACGTAAATCCTTAAAGCTCATAGGCCTACTACATCGCTGATTAAACTGCAGGCAGTATAACAAAAACAACCCATTAACGATCCCCAAATTTCATAGGGTTATTGAGAGAGGGCTTGCAAAATACCACGACTTTTCACCTGAGAATTACTCACCAGTAAATCCTTTAGCCAGCGGCTGTGTCCTTGCTCGACCAAAGCAGTGGCCACTAAATTGACCTCTTCATTGATTGACATTCTGGCTATCAGAAAGTCGCGGATATCAGAACGCATGGGGCTGATGCGAACTAATGCCTTAATCGCTTGTACTTTTAAACTTGGATTTTCACTGGCGGCCATGATCTGTTTTATCGCAAATTCATCGCTTACGCTGGCTAATCGTGTGAGTTCCTGCTGAATGGAGAAATCGACCCGCATCAGCCACAGGAGTTTATAAATTTTAGGATCTTCACTAACTTGAGCTAATCGAACCATCACTTGTGTGGAAGGCAACCATCCGGTCACTGGCTCTGATGTCAGTTGCTCAGTGAGCGCAGCTAAAGCACTTGGGGATAGTGTATCTAACTCGCGGATCAGTAACGTTTCGCGAATTTTTACTTGATATTGAGTCCCTGACAACCATGTTTTCAGTACTAGCTCTTGGCGCTCCGCCTTCACCAAGAAATCGAGAATGGTTTGTTCCTGCCGCCAACGCTTTAATAAACGGCTGGCTATCGCAGAAGAGTCAAAAGCTGGGGTTGAGAATTCATAGCCTTGTTCTTTTTCGACAACTTGATAAGTGGGTGCAAGCGCTTGCTGCTCTTCAATGAAGATCACCATATTCGGCGTTAGCGCGAGATCCAACTGCTCGATTTTTTGCAGCAACAGAAAACGTGCGGCTTCTTGCGGTAATAGCGCTAAACGTTGTAATGAAAAACGCAAAGAATCAAATTCATCATGTACCGCGTACTGCAATAGCTCTGCACTTTTATGGCGAATTTGTTCTTCCTGAAGCCATTTTTGAGCTGTATCAGACGTTATTTCTATAGAGGCAGCACTTGGCCACGCACAAAATAAAAATAGCGAGAGGAGAAGCGACGACAACATTCCTTGTTGCATTTTAACCTCCTTGTAACATTTAGCCTATTGTGGAAGGTTAATGGGTCAAATGCAAACAAAAACGCCACCGATAAACGGTGGCGTTGGTCATACTAAACTTAGCGTCTATTATTGACGGCGCATCGCATCAAAAAACTCATCATTAGTTTTCGTCATCGCGAGCTTATCAATTAAGAATTCCATTGCGTCACTTTCACTCATTGGGTGAACGATCTTACGCAGAATCCACATTTTTTGTAACTCATCAGGCTTAGTAAGCAACTCTTCACGACGAGTACCGCTGCGGTTGAAGTCGATAGCAGGGAAGACACGTTTTTCCGCAATTTTACGGTTAAGGTGCAATTCCATGTTACCTGTACCTTTAAACTCTTCGTAGATAACTTCATCCATTTTAGAGCCAGTATCAACCAGTGCCGTCGCAATAATCGTTAAACTACCGCCTTCTTCTACATTACGAGCCGCACCAAAAAAGCGCTTAGGACGTTGCAATGCGTTGGCATCCACACCACCAGTCAACACTTTGCCAGATGACGGGATCACTGTGTTGTAAGCACGAGCTAAACGTGTGATGGAATCAAGCAGGATAACGACATCTTTCTTATGCTCAACCAAACGTTTTGCTTTTTCGATCACCATTTCTGCCACTTGTACGTGACGCGAAGCTGGCTCATCGAACGTAGAAGCAACCACTTCACCTTTCACAAGGCGTTGCATTTCCGTTACTTCTTCAGGACGTTCGTCAATCAGTAGCACCATCAACACACAATCAGGATGGTTGTTAGCAATACTTTGCGCGATATTTTGTAGCAACATGGTTTTGCCCGCTTTTGGCGGAGCAACAATCAAACCACGCTGGCCTTTACCAATCGGAGAGGCAAGGTCTAGAACTCGTGCCGTAATGTCTTCTGTCGAGCCATTACCACGCTCCATGATCATACGTTCATTGGCATGCAGTGGAGTTAAGTTCTCAAATAAAATCTTGTTACGTGCATTATCCGGTTTGTCGTGGTTAACGGTGTTAACTTTTAACAATGCGAAATAACGTTCGCCTTCTTTTGGTGGGCGAATTTTGCCAGATACTGAGTCACCGGTGCGTAAGTTGAAACGGCGAATTTGGCTTGGTGATACGTAGATATCATCAGGGCCAGCTAAATATGAACAGTCGGCGCTACGTAAGAAACCAAAACCGTCTTGAAGAATTTCCAAGACCCCATCACCAAATATATCTTCACCACTTTTTGCGTGCGCTTTTAGGATGGAGAAGATGATGTCTTGTTTTCTTAGACGCGCTAGGTTTTCGAGGCCTAGGCTCTCACCAAGTTTCACAAGATCAGACACAGGTCTGTTCTTCAATTCTGTTAGATTCATTGTGGTGGATACTTGTTTAGTCAAAATAGGATCTATTTTCTAGTTAAGATGGATTTTGGTCTCAGGATCGACCAAGAAGTGAACACTTGTCTAATTAACGTGCGATAAACTAGCACTAAATAATAGCCTAGTCTAGAGTTTGTTTCTTTTCAAAAAAACAAAGCCGTGCATCAGAAAATGTACGGCTTTGCGATACCTGTTATAGGTTTGCGTCCAAAAACTCTTTCAATTGAGTTTTTGATAACGCACCAACTTTCGTTGCAGCGACGTTGCCATTTTTGAACAGCAGCAAGGTTGGGATGCCACGAATACCAAACTTAGGTGGAGTACCTGCGTTGTGGTCGATATTTAATTTACCGATAGTCAGTTTGCCTTCGTACTCGCTAGCGATTTCATCCAAAATTGGTGCAATCATCTTACAAGGACCACACCATTCTGCCCAAAAATCAACAAGAACAGGGCCTGCAGCTTTGATTACATCGTTCTCAAAACCATCATCTGTAAGCTGCAAAATCTTATCGCTCATCTTCCACTCCAATATGTTTTTCTGCACTGATTATAAGCTAACCAGTAAATAGATGCTCTATTGGAATGTATTTACTTTCGTATTGCAAGCTTAAGCTGATATTCTATGGCGATGAAAAAGACACATATCACAGAGCAAAAGTTCGCCGATTTGGGATTACATCCTCAAGTTGTTGAAGGATTGGAAAAAAAAGGGTTCGATTACTGTACCCCGATCCAAGCCTTGGCGTTGCCGGTACTGCTCACCGGCCAAGACATTGCAGGCCAGGCCCAAACAGGGACTGGTAAAACGCTTGCGTTTCTCGCTGCTACTTTTAACCACTTACTAACAACCCCTGAACATGAAGGGCGAAAACCGACGCAGCCGCGTGCCATTATTATGGCTCCGACTCGTGAGTTAGCGATTCAAATTTATAACGACGCCGAACCTCTGATTGCCAGTACTGGCATCAAAGCCGCGCTGGCTTACGGTGGTGAAAGCTACGATAAGCAATTGTCTAAGCTGCAAGATGGTGTCGACATATTGATCGGTACAACAGGACGTATCATCGATTTCTACAAACAACACGTGTTTAACTTGAATAATATTCAAGCTGTAGTGCTGGATGAAGCCGATCGCATGTTTGACCTTGGTTTTATCAAGGACATTCGTTTTCTGTTTCGCCGTATGCCTGAACCTAAAGAACGCCTGAACATGCTATTTTCAGCCACGCTTTCTTATCGCGTTCAAGAATTGGCGTTCGAGCACATGCATAACCCTGAGCACGTGGTTGTTGAACCAGAACAAAAAACTGGCCATCGCATCCAAGAAGAGCTGTTCTACCCGTCTAACGAACATAAGATGGCGCTATTACAGACACTGATAGAACAAGACTGGCCAGATCGCGCCATCATTTTTGCCAACACAAAACACCGCTGCGACTCTATTTGGGGTCATTTAGCCGCAGATGGGCACCGTGTCGGCTTGCTAACGGGCGATGTACCACAGAAGAAACGTGAAAAGATCCTTGAGCAATTCACTACCGGTGATGTCGACATTCTTGTTGCAACCGACGTGGCAGCGCGAGGCTTACACATTCCTCAAGTCACACACGTATTCAACTACGACTTACCTGATGACTGTGAAGACTACGTGCACCGTATTGGTCGTACAGGTCGCGCAGGAGAGAGTGGTCACTCGATTAGTTTTGCCTGTGAAGAGTACGCCATTAACCTAACCGCGATTGAAGAGTACACCGGGCACGCAGTTCCTGTTTCTGATTACGATGCATCGGCGTTGATTGAAGACTTACCACCGCCAATTCGTCTGCGTTCTCGTAATCCTCAGCAGCGCCGTACTAATAACAATGGCCCTCGTACTGGCAACCGTAAGCCACAAAGTCGTCGCCCACGTCAACCGCATCAAAGTAATAAGGGTTCGTAATCCATTTATGAGTAAAGCCGTCTCCTCGCCGCTCTACGCTGCCATCGACCTTGGGTCGAACAGTTTTCATATGCTCATCGTGCGTCATATTGATGGCAGTGTACAAACGATGGCCAAAATAAAGCGCAAAGTACGCTTGGCCGCCGGGTTAGATGATAACAACGCTCTTAGCCAAGAAGCGATGCAGCGAGGATGGGACTGCCTCAGTTTATTTGCGGAACGACTACAAGATATACCCGCCAGCAATATCCGTATTGTTGGCACTGCCACACTGCGTACAGCCACCAACGTTGAGCTGTTTTTAACTCAAGCCAACCAAATACTCGGCCACCCCATTCAGGTTATTTCCGGTGAAGAAGAGGCGGCCACTATCTATAAAGGAGTGGCGCACACTTCGGGTGGCTTAGGACGACGCTTGGTTGTCGATATTGGTGGGGCCAGTACTGAACTCATCATTGGTGAAGGGTTCGATGCCAAAGCGTTAACCAGTTTAAAAATGGGCTGCGTCACTTGGCTTGAGCGCCATTTTAAAGACAGACAGCTTAACGCGGCTAACTTTAATCGAGCGATCGATGCGGCAAAACAGACGTTAGCGCCTATCCTTGAGCAGTACACACAGTTAGGTTGGGATGTGTGCGTGGGTGCCAGTGGCACAGTACAAGCGTTGCAAGAGATTATGCTGGCGCAAGGGATGGATGAGGTGATCACTCATACCAAACTAAAACGCTTGCAAAAACAAGCGATGCTCGCCGATCACTTGGAAGAGCTTGATATTGAAGGCTTAACTTTAGAGCGAGCGTTAGTTTTCCCAAGTGGCCTATCGATTTTAATTGCCATCTTTGAACTGCTCGAGATTGAATCGATGACTTTAGCTGGCGGCGCATTGCGTGAAGGCTTAGTGTATGAAATGGTCGAAGAGCTGCGCCAAGATGACATTCGAACGCGTACCATCAATAGCGTTCAGGTGCGATATCAAATTGATGTTGACTACGCCAAGCAAGTGGCTCAACTTGCCCAATCGCTGCTCAAACAGTGTGGGGGGGAAGATTGGATTGCGGAACCGCAAGCTGAAATGCTGCTCACTACCGCTGCACAATTGCATGAAATAGGGTTAGCGATTGATTTAAAAAAAGGCGGTGAACACAGCGCCTACCTGCTACAAAACCTCGACTTGCCCGGCTATACCCGTGCACAGAAACACTTTCTAGGCGAAATTGCTCGTCGTTATCGCGAGCAGCTCTCTTCATTGCCAGAGCAGTACGCTCTGTCGGGTAACAGCGCCAAGCGGGTGTTACGTTTACTGCGCCTTGCCGTATTGCTCAGCCATCGTCGTAACGAGGCTCTACAGCCTAAATTTACACTGCAAGCTCAAGGTGACCAACTGACTCTTCGGTTATCCGCCAAATGGTTAGCGGCCAATCCTCTCACCACCGCCGAACTGGATATTGAAGCAAACCGTCAAAGCGACATTGGTTGGCCACTCATTATCGACCCATCATAGTTATAAGATGCAGACACATGAAAAAGCCCGAGCAGCACTTGCTCGGGCTTTGATTTTCTCTCTTCCTAGTATAATGGCTTGCTACTCCACTACTGAACATTTCAACTACTGAGCATTGATCCCAACGGTTCGAAAATCAGGGTTGACCGCTGTCAGCTTCCGGATCAAGTAATTGAGCAGCACACCGTACATCGGCACAAACAGGCCTAAACTGATCACCAGTTTAAAACCATAATCAACCAAGGCAATTTCGGTCCAATGTTCAGCCATGAACGGATCGGGGCTTTGATAGAAAGCAATCGCAAAAAAAGCGACCGTGTCTAATGCATTACCAAATAACGTAGAACATGTTGGCGCAACCCACCACTGCTTCATCTGGCGCAGACGATTAAACACATGCACATCCATAATTTGCCCTAGCAAATACGCCATAAAACTGGCAATCGCAATACGAGCAACAAACAGATTAAACTCATGAAGCTGAGCAAGCCCTTGGAATTGACCTTCAAAAAATAGCACCGAGAGTGCATAAGAAACAATCAAAGCCGGTAACATCACTAAGAAAATGATTTTACGAGCCAACGCTGCACCAAAAATGCGTACAGTGAGATCCGTTGCCAGAAAAATGAATGGGAAAGTAAATGCGCCCCAAGTGGTATGTAAACCGAATACAGTAAAGGGCAACTGAACCAGATAATTGCTTGATGCAATAATGATCAAATGAAATAGCACTAAAAGTGCCAAAGCTTTGCGCTGCTGCGCAAGGGTAAAGTAACTCATTGTGTACCTTTTTAGTTTGTTTTGGGGGCGAGGGAACCCAAATCGAAGAATTAGTCTTGCATTAATTTATAGGCCTAACACGCGTTCATATTCAAATCACGAGCTCAGCGGCGGGCGATTATACAGTAATAAACCCCCTCGACAAGCCTTGAAATAAGAGCAAACGTTTACTCATTGAAGAAAATATAACCATTCCAAAATTCCCCTTTCACAGCTAAAGGCCGACCTTTTTGTTGTAGACATCCATGGGAACGTGCTACTCTTCGCCTCCATTTTTTCTGGCCTTATTTTCATTTTCTAGGATGAAACTCTCTGGGTCAGTGCTATCTTTTAACATGCTGATAGACGCAAATATCAGTATTCAATCCTAACCTAACGTGGAACAGAACAGATGGGCAAAGGTACTCTTTATATCGTCTCTGCACCCAGTGGTGCAGGCAAATCAAGCTTGATCTCTGCGATGTTGGAAACCAACCCAACCTATGCGATGAAAGTCTCTGTTTCACATACCACACGCGGCATGCGCCCGGGCGAACAAGATAGTGTTCACTACCATTTTGTGCAAAAAGAGCTGTTTGAAGAGTTGATTGCTAAAGGTGAATTTCTCGAACATGCTGAAGTATTTGGCAACTACTACGGCACCTCTAAGGTATGGATTGAAAATAACCTCAACAAAGGCATTGACGTTTTTCTTGATATTGACTGGCAAGGCGCGCGTCAAATACGCGACAAAATGCCTGATGCAAAAAGTGTGTTTATCCTTCCTCCTTCAAAAGAAGAATTGGAACGCCGCTTGAATGCTCGTGGTCAAGACAGTGAAGCCGTCATTGCTAAACGTATGAATGAAGCTCAAGTTGAAATCTCGCATTACACCGAATACGACTATGTCATCATAAATGATGATTTCGATGTGGCATTAATGGATTTCAGAGCTATTTTACGTGCTGAACGATTGAAGCAAGACAAGCAAGCTGCTAAATATAACAGCATGCTCAACGCGCTACTGGCGGAATAATCACCCGCTCAAACAAGGCAAAGTCTATCGCTAGTATAAACAAAGATTAGACTGTATACTTTCTCGTCATTTAAAAATTTTTAGTTAACTATTTGGAGTTCTCATGGCACGCGTAACTGTTCAAGACGCTGTTGAAAAAGTGGGCAATCGTTTCGACCTAGTTCTGATTGCGGCTCGCCGCGCTCGTCAAATGCAAACTGGCGGTAAAGATTCATTGGTGCCAGAAGAGAACGATAAGCCAACCGTTATCGCTCTGCGCGAAATCGAAGAAGGTCTTATCACGAAAGATGTGCTTGATGCTCGTGAGCGCCAAGAGCAGAAAGAGCAAGAAGCCGCAGAATTGGCCGCCGTAAGCAGCATCGCTCACAACCGTTAATTCTGCCATTCAAATTCAACAACCTTCCGGGCCTATAATTTGTATCTATTTGATAGCCTTAAAGACGTTGTCCAAGAATACCTAACAGAGCCTCAAATTGAGGCTCTGCGTCAATCTTATGTGGTCGCACGTGAAGCCCATGAAGGGCAAACCCGTTCTAGCGGCGAACCTTACATTATTCACCCTGTTGCGGTTTCTCGAATTTTGGCTGATATGCGCCTTGATTTGGAAACGCTACAAGCAGCGTTATTACATGATGTCATCGAAGATTGCGATGTCACTAAAGACGATCTTGAAGCGCAATTTGGTCACGCCGTGGCGGAATTGGTAGACGGGGTTTCTAAACTCGACAAGTTGAAATTTCGTGATCGTAAAGAAGCCCAAGCCGAGAACTTTCGTAAGATGGTGCTGGCAATGGTGCAAGACATTCGCGTTATTCTCATCAAACTTGCTGACCGCACACACAATATGCGTACCCTTGGCGCATTGCGCCCGGATAAAAAGCGTCGTATTGCCCGTGAAACGTTAGAGATTTACGCGCCTCTTGCTCACCGCTTAGGGATTCATAACATCAAAACTGAGCTAGAAGAGCTTGGCTTTGAAGCATTGTACCCGAATCGTTATCGCGTATTGAAAGAAGTGGTGAGATCCGCTCGCGGTAACCGCAAAGAGATGATCCAACGCATCCACAGTGAAATTGAAGGCCGCTTGCAAGATTTCGGTTTGAAAGCACGCGTGGTCGGCCGTGAAAAGAACCTGTTCTCCATCTATAACAAGATGAAAACCAAAGAGCAGCGCTTTCACACCATTATGGACATCTACGCTTTTCGAGTCGTGGTCGACACTGCAGATACCTGTTACCGTGCATTAGGCCAAGTTCATAGTTTGTACAAACCTCGCCCGGGGCGCATGAAAGATTACATCGCCGTGCCCAAAGCGAACGGCTACCAATCTTTGCATACCTCGATGGTCGGCCCACACGGCGTCCCAGTTGAAGTGCAGATCCGCACTGAAGACATGGAACAAATGGCCGACAAAGGTGTTGCTGCTCATTGGTCTTACAAAGGTAATGGCGAACGCACTGGCACCACCGCGCAAATTAAAGCACAGCGCTGGATGCAAAGCCTACTTGAACTACAACAAAGCGCTGGCAACTCGTTTGAGTTTATTGAGAACGTTAAGTCGGATCTTTTCCCTGATGAAATCTACGTCTTCACCCCCAAAGGCCGCATCGTTGAGCTGCCTGTCGGGGCAACTGCGGTTGATTTTGCCTACGCGGTACACACCGATGTCGGTAATACCTGTGTTGGAGCTCGTGTTGATCGAAACCCTTATCCGTTAAGTAAATCACTGAAAAACGGCCAAACGATTGAAATCATCAGCGCACCTGGGGCTCGCCCTAATGCCGCTTGGCTCAACTATGTGGTCACATCTCGCGCTCGTACTAAGATACGTCAAGTGCTCAAAACCATGCGCCGTGAGGAATCGATCACACTTGGTAGACGTTTGCTCAATCACGCGCTGGGTGATCTTTCACTCAGTGACATCAGTGACGAGAACATTAAGCATGTGATTGGTGAGCTTAAAATGGCCACGGTCGATGATCTGCTGGCCGCGATTGGTTTAGGCGAACTGATGAGTATTGTCATTGCGCGTCGTCTGCTTGGCGATGCTGATGAGCTGACCGAAGTGGAAAGCAATGATGGCAAACCGAAAAAGAAACTGCCGATCCGCGGCGCTGAAGGTATTTTGCTCACGTTTGCTAACTGCTGCCACCCCATCCCAGACGATCACATCATTGCGCATGTATCTCCGGGTCGTGGTTTAGTGGTGCATCGTGAAACCTGCCCTAATGTTCGTGGCTACCAAAAAGAGCCGGATCGTTACATGGCGGTTGAGTGGTCTAAAGATTACGACCAAGAGTTCATCACCGAACTGAAAGTGGACATGCAAAACCACCAAGGTGCGTTAGCGGAACTGACGAATGTAATCTCGAAAACAGGTTCCAACATTCATGGCCTCTCCACCGAAGAGCGTGATGGACGTTTGTATACTGTTACTGTGCTGCTGACCACCAAAGATCGCATTCACTTAGCAAACATCATGAAAAAAATTCGTGTGATGCCTCATGCACTGAAAGTGCGACGCCGGAAAAATTAAACTATCCAAATAAATAAAACCCCTTGCGGCTAACCACTCATGGGGTTTTTTATTTGCCGATACCCTACTTCATCTTGCATTTTAGACGTCACTATTCAAATTAGCCGATGGCCTGCCGCTTATCGACCATTACATGATTTTATGCTGTACAAAAAAACAGTTCGATGGTTGAATAATACATAACGATACTGTTAATGAGCCCTGTTATGTCACAGCTACTGTCCGCGATTCCTCTCACCTCACTCTCTGGCGTGGGCGCTAAAGTGGCTGAAAAACTGGAAAAGGTTGGCTTAATCAGTGTGCAAGATCTGCTGTTCCATCTCCCTTTACGTTATGAAGACCGAACACGGATCTACCCTATCGCTAAATTGCATCCCGGGCTTTGGGCCGCTGTGCAAGGTAAAGTCATGGCGGTGGATACGGTTTTTGGCAAACGCAAAATGCTCACAGTAAAAATAAGCGATGGTAACGGCACCATTACGCTGCGTTTTTTTAACTTTACGGCTGGGATGAAAAACAATTTTGCTGAAGGTAAGTTAGTGCACGCTTACGGTGAAATTAAGCGTGGTGGATTCGGCCTTGAAATTGTTCATCCTGATTATAAATTTTATGCTCCTCAGCAACAGCCAGATGTCGAAGCTAACTTAACACCCGTTTACCCAACAACCGATGGCCTGCGCCAACTCACGCTACGCACACTCACTGATCAAGCATTAAGTTTACTCGACAAAGCCGCCGTACAAGAATTGCTACCTGCCGGGTTGTATGATCACCAAATTACGCTCTCTGAAGCGCTGCACATCATTCACCGACCGCCGCCGGGCATTAACCTGCAACTGTTTGATGAGGGGAAACACCCGGCGCAGGTTCGCTTAATTATGGAAGAGCTGTTGGCGCAAAACCTCTCCATGCTGGCTGTACGCCATCAAGGCCAGCAAGATATCGCATTGCCACTGGCTGGGTCTGGCAAACTCAAACAACAACTGCTTTCACAACTGCCTTTCTCTCCCACTAAAGCACAAACACGTGTTGTAACAGAGATCGAAGCCGATCTGGCACAAGCTCACCCCATGATGCGTTTAGTACAAGGTGATGTGGGCTCAGGGAAAACCTTGGTCGCAGCATTAGCCGCCGCACGTGCTATCGAACATGGCTATCAAGTAGCATTAATGGCACCGACGGAATTGCTGGCCGAGCAGCACGCAATTAACTTTGCCAACTGGTTTGAAGCAATGGGCATCCAAGTCGGCTGGCTGGCGGGTAAATTAAAAGGCAAAGCGAAAGAAACAGAACTGGCTCGCATTGCCAGCGGTGAGGCAAAAATGATAGTGGGTACTCACGCTCTTTTCCAAGAACAAGTTGAATTTCATCACCTTGCGCTCGTCATCATTGATGAACAACACCGCTTTGGCGTCCACCAGCGTTTAGAACTGCGTGAGAAAGGGGCGAAGCAAGGCGCATATCCGCACCAGTTGATCATGACCGCAACGCCGATCCCACGAACTTTAGCGATGACCGCTTACGCTGATTTAGAAACCTCCGTTATTGATGAACTGCCACCGGGACGAACGCCCATTCAAACTGTCGCTATCCCAGATACAAAGCGTGATGATATCGTCGAGCGCGTACGTCATGCCTGTTTGAATGAAGGAAAACAGGCTTATTGGGTCTGTACTTTGATTGATGAGTCTGAGGTGCTAGAAGCGCAAGCCGCCGCCGACACAGCGCAAGAGCTACAACGCACTCTGCCCGATGTCAAAATCGGTTTGGTGCATGGACGAATGAAGCCGAGCGAAAAACAAGCGGTGATGCAAGCCTTTAAAAACAATGAACTGCACTTGCTGGTTGCCACAACGGTGATTGAGGTTGGCGTTGACGTGCCGAATGCGAGCTTGATGATCATCGAAAACCCTGAGCGTTTGGGCTTAGCACAGTTGCACCAATTACGCGGCCGCGTAGGGCGAGGCTCTGTCGCCAGCCATTGCGTATTGCTCTACCATGCACCACTATCGAAAACCGCGCAAAAACGCTTGGGTGTACTGCGTGAGAGCAATGACGGTTTCGTAATTGCTCAGCGAGACTTAGAAATTCGCGGTCCGGGGGAGCTGCTTGGTACCAAACAGACTGGCCTCGCGGATTTCAAAATTGCGGATTTAGTCCGTGACCAAGGTTTAATTCCTGAAGTACAGCGCATTGCTCGCTACTTACACGACCATTATCCAAGCCACGCGACCGCCATTATCGATCGCTGGTTAGGAGAGAAGGACATCTACGCCAAAGCATAAGATTGTTCGTTCTGTATTCCCCTCTCCCTTACACAGCAAAGCAAACGTTTGCTTTCTTGCGTAAACCCTCTATAATTTCGCCAATTTTTTTAGTGAACTACTCACTTATCCAGTCCGAGCAGATTCTGATTAACAGCAATCACAGATGACGTGTCTGCTCCACTTAGTGCTCCCACTCAGCGAACGCTAAGACAATAACGCACCATTAGGAAAACAGTATGACTATCCACAACGCTTCGCGTAAGTCTGATTTGGTTTATCAACTCAACGATAGGCCACCGCTACCCCAAACCATTTTCGCCGCTTTACAACATTTGCTAGCCATGTTTGTTGCGGTCATCACCCCTTCGCTCATTATTTGCCAAACACTTGGTGTTTCTGCCGAACAGACCAACACCATCATCAGCATGTCGCTGTTTGCATCTGGCTTATCCTCCTTTATCCAGATCCGTACCATTGGCCCGATTGGCTCCGGTTTACTTTCTATCCAAGGCACCAGTTTTAACTTTCTTGGGCCAATTATTGGCGCAGGCTTGTCATTAAAAGCAGGTGGTGCAGATATAAGCACTATGATGGCGGCGATCTTTGGCACCATTTTAGTCGCCTCTTTTGCTGAAATCCTATTATCACGAGTGCTGCAATACGCGCGCCGCGTGATCACGCCGCTGGTGTCGGGCATTGTGGTTACCCTGATAGGCTTAACACTGGTACAAGTTGGTTTAGTTTCTATGGGTGGCGGCTATGCTGCGCTCAGCGATGGCACTTTTGGCAGCTTAGACAAACTGGCGCTGGCGGGAACCGTGCTTGGACTTATCGTGCTGCTCAACCGCTCAAGTAACCCATACATTCGCGTAGCATCGATTGTGATTGCGATGTTCGTCGGTTATATCATGGCCTACTTGATGGGGATGGTGAACACTGATTCACTGAGTGAAACGGCCCTGATTGCACTACCAATACCTATGCAGTTTGGTTTGGGTTTTGATTGGTCACTCTTTATCCCTCTGGTACTGATTTTCTTGATCACCGCATTGGAAGCGATTGGTGATATCACCGCCACTTCTGAAGTGTCGGGCGAGCCTGTCAAAGGGCCGATTTACATGAAGCGTATTAAAGGTGGTGTGCTGGCTGATGGTTTGAACTCCGCGCTGGCGGCGGTTTTTAACAGTTTTCCCAACTCGACCTTTAGCCAAAACAATGGCGTAATTATGCTCACCGGGGTTGCCAGCCGTTATGTGGGTTACTTTATTTCCGCCATGTTGGTGTTGCTCGGCCTGTTCCCAGGCGTGGCAAGCTTTGTACAATTGATTCCTGAACCGGTACTTGGCGGTGCAACCATCGTAATGTTCGGCACCATTGCAGCCGCAGGTGTGCGTATTATTTCCCGTGTGGATCTCGACCGCCGCGCGATTTTAATCATGGCGCTGTCGTTTTCGATGGGGTTAGGCATTGCGCAAAAGCCAGAGATTCTGCAATTTATGCCCGAGTTCATTAAGAGCATTTTTTCATCCGGCGTAGCGGCTGGCGGTATCACCGCCATTTTGCTCAACTTGCTACTGCCAGAAAAATTGCCACGCGAAGAAGAAGAACTCGAAGAGCTCAAAACCAACTGATTGCATGGATGGGCCCAAAAACTTCGGTCAGCAGCCGAAAAGACATAAACCGCAAACACAATGGGCTCAACTGAGCCCATTGTGTTATTTAGTGAATAAGCCCCTATTTGGTCGGGAAGCTCAGTTGCGCTTTGAGTCCACCTTCACTGCGGTTACTCACCACAACGCTGCCATGATGCTGGCTAACAATCCGTTTCACTATCGCCAAACCAAGTCCTGTGCCTTCACTGCCGCGCGCGGTATCACCACGCGTAAAAGGTTCAAACACTTTACTCACTTGGCTAGGATCAATACCCGGGCCATTATCCTCCACACAAACCCAAGCCATTTTGTTATCTGCGGTACTGCCCGTGCTCACCTTAACCCAACCATTACCATAACGAATGGCGTTCACCACTAAGTTGCTCACCGCGCGTTTAATGGCGATCGCATTGCCAAAGGCTGGCTGCATTGGTAAATACAGCGCGACATCGATTTTGATCTCGTAGCCCCCTTCGGCAGTGGCGACATCATTGGCGATCTCATTGAGATCAACGGCGGTAAAGGTCTGTTTATTGACGGGTTTAAGGTAGTCCATAAACTGACTGATGATCTCGTTACACTCTTCCGTATCACTGATGATCCCTTCGGCGAGATAACTCTCTTCTGGAGACATCATTTCCGTGGCTAAGCGAATACGAGTCAGCGGCGTACGTAAGTCGTGGCTGATCCCCGCCATCAATAATGAGCGATCCTCTTCAAGCGCTTGGATCCCTTTCGACATTTGATTAAACGCCAACGTCACCGCGCGAATTTCAGAAGCGCCTTTGAGCGGCAATGGTGGCGGGTTCTCACCTCGGCCAACGGCTTTGGCGGCTTTTTCTAAGGCAATTAAGGGACGATTTTGCAGACGAATAAACAACCATCCTCCTAAGACGATCAGTAACGCCATCACCAAACTATTGTGAAATAGTGGCGCAAAATCCTCTTTTTGCAGCTCAGAGAGAGGGATGCGTATTAATGACCCCGGAAAAGAGTCCACTTTCATCCATAAAATATAACTCTCTTTACCCAAAATCATCCGCACATCGGTCGGCGAGCCGAGCTCATTGCTCATCTCCTCGCTCATCAAATCAATGCTGATGGCATCGTGATACTCTTGGGCCATCTCACTCTCTTCACTATGAATGGTGACGCCCAATTGTTCTAACACTCGGCGGCGCTGTAAGGCGTCCATTCCCAGCTTCGATGTATTGTTCGCCGCATCGTCCAGCATTAGGTTGATCTCATGGCCCAAAATCTTATTGAACTGCTGCAAACTGGGCATCAAAGCATAGTTAAATACGGCGTAATAAGAATACACTTGGCTGGCGATCAGCAATGAAAAGAAGAGCAAAATCGATTGAGTAAAGGAACTGCGAATGCGCATAGGAAAACCCGCTATGAACGTACTATCAAAAAGGCGACAAAAAAGCTCCTGCGGGTTAACCGACAGGAGCTGATTGAAATTTAAGACTCTTTACCATCTGGAACGAAGACGTAACCTAAGCCCCACACCGTTTGTATGTAGCGTGGTTTGCTTGGATCCACTTCAAGCATGCGACGTAAACGCGAGATTTGCACATCAATCGAGCGCTCCATTGCGGAGTATTCACGCCCTCTTGCCATATTCATCAACTTATCGCGCGACATTGGCTCACGCGCATTGGTGACTAAGGTCTTCAATACGGCAAATTCACCGGAAGTGAGCGGCATCGGCTCATCGCCACGGAACATTTCGCGGGTACCTAAATTCAGGCGAAACTCACCAAATTCAACCACCGATTCTTCAGCACTTGGCGCGCCGGGGGCTTCAATCACTTGGCGACGTAGCACGGCTTTGATTCGCGCCAGTAGTTCACGCGGGTTAAACGGTTTGGGCAGGTAATCATCCGCACCCACCTCCAAGCCAACAATACGATCCACTTCGTCGCCTTTGGCGGTCAGCATTAAAATCGGCAACATGTTATTGGCGTTACGCAAGCGGCGGCAAATAGACAAACCATCTTCACCCGGTAACATCAAATCAAGCACCATTAAGTGGAAGTTTTCACGAGTGAGCAGGCGATCCATCTGTTCGCTATTGGCGACACTACGCACCAGAAAACCTTGCTCTGACAAGTAACGCTCAAGCAATGCACGTAAACGCGCATCATCATCCACCACTAAAATTTTATAGTTTTCTTGCATCTGAGATCCCACCTAATTCTGAGCTTCAGCCAATATCAAACCGAGCGAGTAAAATGTAACACCGTTGCGGCTAAAATCATGCAAAGAATTGTTAACGTTTATGTCTTTTGTCGCGCTTCGTTGTTAGACACTAAGCGGATGACATCGTTTGTCAGTTCGGCTCTTTATCAAAGCGGCCAAAGCGATAGCGATAGCCTAAACCAAAGGCAATATCGGTGCTGTTGTTGGCATTAAACATATTTTCGACCACAGTAATTTCAATCGCTGAATGGCTCATTTGATAACGATACCCCAAAATAAACTCGGTCGATGGTTTAGAAAAGTCATCCTCCCCCGTTGAAAGGCCTTGATAGAATGAGACCTGCCCAATCAGATAATGGCGTTCTAACCACTGATATCGATAACTGGTACCCATCGACCAAGTGCTCGAATGATACTGGGTTTGGCCTGGTACATTGGTCGGGTTGCGAAAGGTGATAGCCAACAGCGTATCAAGTGCATGCTTACCTCTTCGGTAGCCATAATTAAGCTGCACCGCTTGTTCAAACTCGGATAGGTTGAATATTCCATGGTGTGGATCGTTGTAATAGAGTGAAACTCCCAATGACAAACCGTGATGAGGCTTATCCACCAGCTGGTACTGTAAATAGCTGGTCAACGCACGGCTCAATGTCTCGCCTCGGAACGCTTCCTGATCAATGCCGTACTCTGGCATTTGAATGATGAAGCGATCGTTATCGACATCCTCACGCCCATTTTGATCAATGCCAAACCAGTCATGAAAAGCAATGGTTAAGCCATCTAAATGATTATTGGCAGCAAAGTTCCAACGATAATTAAACTCAACCTGCCACTTCGAAGTGAGCTGCCATTTACCGCCCATTGCAAGCTGATTCTGGTAATAATCCAGCGTATAGTCAGGCGTGATCGCCCAAATGCTGGCGATAGTCGCGCTGGTGTAGAGCTCCACTTCTTCCTCTTGCATCGAAAAGCCGGAGCGAAGTTGTGCAGAAAGGCTATTGGTATGCAGTGGCGATTGCACATAGCTTTGCGCAGGCCCGTAGTCAATGTCCGCCCACGCCGAGGGGATGGAAAGAGAAAAGAGAATAAACCAACAAATGCACTTACACTCCGTCATGCATACTCTCCGGCCAAAGCAACCTTTTGAATATATTAGACAATCATTAACGCTTAGTGAGTGACCATATCCCTTAATGATGATCTACCGTACACATTAAGTGTATGCGCTAATTCAGAAATATCATGAGATAGTGCTAACTTTTTCCGCAAGCTAGGGCGTTTTCAAATTCGGATTATCAAATTTTTTTTGAAAATGAATTAAGCAAGAGGCGGTTTCTTGTTTGGACTCAGTCCGTTATCTTAGCGCCATCTCGAATGTTATCTTCCCTAGGAGGGAAAAATGAATATTGTTCAAGCATCGCAAGCGCGCTATTCCACCAAAGCGTTTGACACCAACCGTAAACTGACTGAACAGCAAGTCGCTGATATTAAAGAACTGGTACGCATGAGCGCCTCTAGCGTCAATTCGCAGCCTTGGCATTTTATTTTGGCGGCTAGCGAGGAAGGCAAAACGCGTATCGCCAAAGCGGCGCAAGGTCAATTTTCCTTTAACGAACGCAAAATTTTGGATGCGTCTCACGTGATGGTGTTTTGCGCCAAAACCGATATTGATGATAACTACTTATTGACGCTGCTGGAAAACGAAGAGAAAGATGGCCGCTTTGCCAATGAAGAAGCGAAAACAGGCATGCACGGCGGACGCAGCTATTTTGTTAACTTGCATCGAGAAACGCTCAATGACGCCGAACACTGGATGCAAAAACAAGTTTATTTAAATGTTGGAACACTGCTGCTCGGAGCGGCTGCGATGGGCATTGATGCTGTCCCCATTGAAGGGTTTGATGCCGAGGTGCTCAACCAAGAGTTTGGCCTGACTGAAAAAGGGTTCACCAGCTTAGTGATTGTACCGCTCGGTTACCACAGCGAAGAAGATTTTAACGCCAAGCTGCCGAAATCTCGCTGGCCAGAGCAAACCGTCTTTACTGAGTTATAAGCCATGATCCACTTATTAGCCGAAATCAAAGCCCTTCCCGACTCAATAGAGCGAGTGCAAGCCATGCTTGAAGCGCTGCTTGAACCGAGCCGCAACGAAACAGGCTGCTGCCAATATGAGCTCTATCGTGATAACTCGATTGACGGCTTATTCTTGATGCAGGAGATTTGGTGCTCAGAGGAGAGCTTGCAACAACACCAACAGAGTGCACATTTTCAGCACTTTCAACAACAGCTTAGCGAGCAAGAGGCATTGGAATACCTACAAATCCGCCCGCTAACGTTTGTTGGCTAATGCGGGATTAACTCTCACGCTGTTTGATGGCTGTCAGTACCGCTTGTCGTTGCTGGCAGCCTTTTCCACGAATAAATTCCTGAAAAGCGCGAATGGTTGGGGTGATCAAACGTCGATCTGCGCACACGATATAAATTGGCACTGGCCCACTTTCCCATTGCGGTAAAATGCGTACTAAGCGCCCATCAATAATATCCTGACTGATATCCATTAATGACTTATTGGCAATGCCTTTGCCTTTAACAGCCAATCGATGTACCACGTCACCATCGTTGCATGCGGGGTTTCCTTGCACTACCACACTCTGCGTTTCGCCCTCTCGGCTCAAAACCCACTTATTATGCAGCGTGTCGGCCAGCATATAACAAAGACAATTGTGATGTTGCAGATCGTCAGGATGGAGGATAGGTGGATGCGTTGCCAAATATTCTGGCGAGGCGCACAACACGCGCTCGTTTGATTCACACAGCGGCATCGCAACCAAATTGGAATCAGCAGGATGGCCATAACGAATCGCAATATCCATCGGGTGAGCATACATATCCGCTAAGCGATCAGAGAGATCCAGTTTAACAATGACATTCGGGTGCAAGGCAATAAATTCATCGATCCAATCCAGCAGTAAATTGCGCCCCAAATCCGAAGGGGCACTGAGGTGCAGCTTCCCCGCCAGTTGACCGCGCGCGCATGCTATCTGATCGAGCCCTTCTTGCAACGTGGCAAGGGCTGTCTGAGTTTTGGCGAGGAAAATCTCCCCCTCTTGGGTTAAGCGCATATGACGTGTCGAGCGGACAAAGAGCGGAAACTGCACCTGCTCTTCTAAGCGGCGAATGGCGGCACTGACCGCGGCCGTGGTCAGCGATACGCTGTTGGCCGCCTTAGAAAAACTGCCTTGGCGTGCGGTTTCGACAAACAAGTTCAGATCATTGAGTGCTTTCATATTCTCCGCCTATTGGGCTATTTCCATCGCTAAAATTTCCACGACAAGTGATATTAATCGGCTGATAGGCTTGCCAACACTTTTGCGCGCTAACATCACCGCCTTGCGCTTTACGCTGATAATGCTGTTGCAATTGCGTCAGATAACGCTGGGCAATCATTTTTTGCTCATCATTGGCCACTTGCCAGATCGATTCACCGACCAAACTAAGGGGGGGTAATTTTGGTTCTTTGCCTCGTACTGCAAGCGGATTAATCTGCACGTTCAGCAGCTCGTAGATACGCCGATTCTCTTCCACCAGTTGTTCCTGTTGTAATCTCGCGCCCAGTGTCATCAACTGTTCACGTAAGGTGTAGCCGTGATGCACAGGACAAAGCAGAAAATCGAACGAGCGATGCGGATAACGCTCAACCAGCGCGGCAATGAATTCACTCATTAAATCACCGCCAACCCCAGCGATGATCAGTAGATGCGAGCCAGAATGGCTATCAAGCGGCAAATCGCGCACATCCAGGCAATGTGTACGCCAGCGCGGTAACGCCGCCGTTGCAGGGAAATAGCGCGTTAAATCAAGCGTCACCTTTTCAATCAACGCTGGCACAATATCTACAAAATGCACCACACTATTTGGACAGCGCTTCAGTAACGCCGCGCCAAGCAAACCGTGATCGCAGCAGCAATCCCAAATATGATCATAGTGGCGGTTGATCTGCAGTACTAGTTGCGTGAGCCGTTTTCCTAATTTCATCTTTGCCCAACCAAGCCGCATGATACAACACGCCGCCGAATAAAAAGAGTGACGGCCATTTTACTTGGATTTGAAGAAATGTTGCAGAGAAAATAACAAACCCATCAATGAACATTTCTAGTTAACCTGTCAGTGATTTATAGTGAGCAACACTTAATCTATTCTGACAAAAGGAAATGTCATGGCAGCTCTGTTTTTCAAGTGCCTGCTTGGTGCGCTTGCCGTGTTGATCATCGCCCTGCTCTCCAAAAGCAAAAGCTTTTTTATTGCTGGTCTTGTACCGCTATTTCCTACCTTCGCTCTGATTGCGCATTACATTGTCGGCACCGAACGCACGATGGAAGACCTGCGCACCACCGCGTTGTTTGGCCTTTACTCGCTTATCCCGTATGCGGCATACCTGTTGGCAGTATACTACTTCAGTTATTGGCTACCTCTCACCAGTACACTGGTATGTGCCACTTTGGTGTGGTTGGCATTCGCTGCATTATTGTTAGTAAGCTGGACACGTTTAAACCCTGCGATGGCCTAAATCATCATCCCCCGACGGTCATATCGATACGGGAGAAAGCCAAACGCAAGCACTACAACGTGAAGTGCTAGAGGAGCGATGGCATTTACGCTGCACAATTTTATTAAGGAAAGGCATAATGTTCGAAAGAGCTTCTTTTACTCTGTTTATTCACATTGTGGTGATCGCAGCTGTTGCGGCGAGTGTGGGAAGCCTGCTCGCCATTCCGCTTTCTGAAATGTTTATTGCCGCAGCTTTGGTCATTGTGCTGCATAAAAAACGCCTCTTATCCATTCGCGTTCCTAACGGGTTATTGTTGACGGTGCAAATTGTGCTCGGCATCAGCGTTGGGGCGACCATCAGTTTAAGTCAATTGGGCGAAACCTTAAACCTACCGGTGATTATCGGTTTGGTTTGCTGCTTAAGCTTGCAGATCGCCAGCAGCTTTCTTTGGCTCCGCAAAAGAGAAGGTTGGTCACCGTTTGAATCTCTACTCGGTGCGGTACCGGGCGCGATGGCAGCGATTTTGGTGATCAGCGAATCAAGCCAGACTCCTTCAACCAAAGTGGTTTATTCGCACTCGGTGCGCTTGATGATCCTCACGTTACTGGCTCTTTTTATCTCCAATAGCACGCCCGACGCTGCCCCCGTTGAGAGCAGTTTAACGATTTACGCGTGGTTGATTTTCTTTGCGCTTGCGCTGCTTAGTCTACTGCTGGGCAAAGGCTCGACCTTGCTCGGCATTCCCGCGCCCTATATGTTGGCGGCACTGCTGGTCACGGCCAGTTTCAATAGTTTTTCGACAGGCATTGCGCTACAACTTCCAACATGGATGGTAGTATTCGCCACCGCACTGCTGGGCATTTTGATTGGCGCACGCCTTGCCGATACCACATTGCGCGAAGCCATGGCTTATTCGCGCGCGGGTGTGATGGTTACACTGATTGGTCTGCTGGTCGCCGTCGCCGTGTCTGGCTTGTTTGCGTTACTGCTGGATAAATCTTGGGTGGTATTACTTTTAGCTTGGGTCCCCGGCAGCGTAGAAGCGATGACCGCCGTCGCCCTACTGCTGGGCATGGAACCCGCGTTTGTGATGATCAACCACGCCCTACGGCTACTGCTGCTCTACTCGCTACCCGCCGTGTTGAAAAAGCCGTTAGAGACGTTGCGAAGCAAGTGAGGTGAGAAAAATGAGCGACCGAGGAATATTTTGGATAACCGAATACTCCGTTCACTGCCCTTTTTCATACTCAATCGAGTTAATAAACCACTCTTTGATACCGGTGGGCGTGGGCACTTGCACCTCGTCATCAACCTCTTTTTTCAGCAGAGCACGCGCCATCGGTGAATCGATGGAGATGTAATCTTTCGCGTCACCGTAAATCTCTTCTGGGCCCACAATGCGAAAGCGCTTTACATCACCCGCTTCATTTTCAATTTCCACCCAAGCACCGAAAAACACTTTCCCCTCTTGTTGAGGCGAATAATCAACTATCGTCACTTCCGGTAAAAATTTTCTCAAAAAACGAATTCGGCGATCAATTTGGCGAAGTAAACGCTTATTAAAGGTGTAGTCTGCGTTTTCAGAGCGATCCCCAAGGCCAGCAGCCCAAGTGACTATTTTGGTAATTTCTGGCCGTTTTTCATGCCAAAGATGGTCATGCTCTGCCTTTAATTTATTGTAGCCCTCACGGGTTATCAGTTTGGTCTTCAAGATCTTTTCCCATTACACAGCGCCGTACATTCAAGGTAGCCGCGGGTTATACATTCATCACGATGGCTTGCTACTATACTGTCATTTTCGCTCGGCACCAACTGACTGAGCTTATCTTTAGCCACCAAACTCATCTTCGGTTTTAGCGCTGCCAACGCTGAAAAATGACATCAAAATCACACGCGTTACGTGACCTCTTTGGCACAATCGGGTAGAAGGTTATCTCACTAATCTCATAACAGCGCGCCATTAGACTAGAAATAAGTCTAACGTGCCCCAATAGTTACCCTATTCAAACCACCCTGAGTGGTGGTGCTACTGAACTACAAAAGAGAAACCACGGATGAGCCAAGCTATCTGCAAATTGATCGCACAAGAGCTAAATGTGCGTCTTGAGCAAGTGACAGCGACTGTCACACTTATTGATGACGGAAACACCGTTCCTTTTATCGCCCGTTACCGTAAAGAGGTCACGGGTGGGCTAGACGACACCCAACTGCGTACCTTAGACAGCCGTTTATCCTATCTGCGCGAGCTCGATGATCGCCGCCAAACCATTCTGAAATCGATTCAAGAACAAGGCAAACTCACCGCCGAGCTAGCACAAGAGATCAACCAAGCAGACAGTAAAACTCGCCTTGAAGATCTCTATTTGCCCTACAAACCTAAGCGTCGTACTAAAGGTCAAATTGCGATTGAAGCAGGGCTTGAACCACTGGCAGACAAGCTGTGGAATGAAGCGCAAACCGACCCTGAAACCGAGGCCGCACACTATGTGAACACCGAGAAAGGGATCAGTGATATCAAAGCAGCACTGGACGGTGCACGCGCCATTATCATGGAACGCATTGCGGAAGATGCCAACCTGCTGGACAAAGTGCGCCGCCATTTGACGCGCAGTGCCGAATTGGTCTCTCGCGTGGTCGAAGGCAAAGAGCAAGCAGGGGAGAAATTTAAAGATTACTTCGCGCATAACGAAACGCTCAGTAAAGTGCCTTCACACCGCGCATTGGCCATGCTTCGCGGCCGCAATGAAGGCTTTTTAAGCTTGAGCATGAATGCCGACCCAGAGCAAGATGAGGGCGTGCGCCAATCGTATTGCGAAACGCTGATTGCACAACACTATGGCATTCACTTAAGCAGCGCCCCTGCCGATGGGTGGCGCAAACAAGTGATCAGTTGGGCGTGGCGCATTAAAGTGTCAATGCACATGGAAACCGAACTGATGGGCACAATGAAAGAGCGTGCCGAAATCGAAGCGATTGAAGTGTTTGCCACCAACTTAAAAGATTTGTTGATGGCCGCACCCGCTGGCCCACGTGCCACTCTCGGCTTGGATCCTGGTTTGCGAACGGGTTCGAAAATTGCGGTAGTGGACGCCACGGGTAAAGTACTGGCAACTGAGACGATTTATCCGCATCAACCGCATAACCAACATGACAAATCAGCGAAAATTGTTGAGCAGTTGGTACGCCAATTTAACGTCGATTTGATTGCGATTGGCAACGGTACCGCATCGCGCGAAACCGATACTTTTGTCGCTGATGTCATTAAGCGCGGCAACCTGAAAGTGCAGAAAATCATTGTTAGCGAAGCAGGGGCCTCGGTCTACTCAGCCTCTGAGTTGGCGGCCAAAGAGTTCCCCAATATGGATGTGTCGCTACGCGGCGCGGTGTCGATTGCTCGCCGCCTGCAAGACCCACTTGCCGAGCTGGTGAAAATCGATCCGAAATCGATCGGTGTGGGCCAATACCAACACGATGTCAGCCAGTCGATGCTCGCCAAACGCTTAGATGCGATTGTTGAAGACTGCGTCAACGCAGTGGGCGTGGATGTGAATACCGCCTCTGCCGCGCTGTTAACACGCGTGGCCGGCTTGTCTAACGCACTGGCGCAAAACATCGTTGATTATCGGGATGAAAATGGACGCTTCGCCTCACGCGCTACACTGAAAAAAGTCGCGCGCTTAGGGCCAAAAGCATTTGAGCAATGTGCGGGCTTCTTACGCATTATGGATGGAAAAAATCCACTCGATGCCTCTTCGGTTCACCCAGAAGCGTATCCAGTGGTGAAAGCCATCGCCGAAAAAAACAGCAAAGAGATCAAAGCACTGATCGGCAATAGTGAATTTTTGCGCAATTTACACGCCGTCGATTACACCGACGAGCATTTTGGCCTACCGACTGTCACTGACATCATCAAAGAGCTCGATAAACCGGGCCGCGATCCACGCCCTGAGTTTAAGACCGCGACCTTTGCTGACGGCGTGACTGAAATGAAAGATCTGGAAATTGGGATGATTTTGGAAGGCGTGGTATCGAATGTGGCCAACTTTGGTGCTTTTGTCGACATTGGCGTTCACCAAGATGGCTTAGTGCATATCTCTGCATTGACTGATCGTTTCATTGCCGACCCGCGTGAAGTGGTGAAAGCGGGCGATATCGTCAAAGTTAAAGTGATGGAAGTCGATGTGCAGCGAAAACGCATTGCTCTCTCGATGCGCTTAAACGATGAGCCGGGGCAAGATAACCGCAGCCAACGCTCTGGCTCTACAAGTGGCAACACGCGTTCGCATCAAAACGGTGGCCAACCGCAACGCCGTCGTGAAGAGCCACAACAAAACGCGGCAATGGGTGGAGCTTTCGCCGCCGCCTTTGCTAAAGCGAAAAAATAGCGGCGATGCGTAACTTACTGGATAAACGAATCACAGTGAAAAGCACCTAACCACGTCGCTCATATCAGAGCCGCAAAAAACACAAATCCCCACTGCGGCCAATGCCTAAGTGGGGATTTTATTTATCGCGATAAGTCGCATTCATCGACCTACAACACCGCAATCACTTCAGAAGGCGTATTGGGTGCAACCGCGTGACCATAATAGTACTTAATTACAGTTCGCCGGCGCGCCATTTTGCCTTCGGTTATCGCAGCATCAATAATGTGTTTAGGTAACCTAAACCGCATCGTATAGCTTTTACCTTGATCCTTGCTGTAGGTGGCGAGAGCGAGCAAGTCAAACAGCCTTTCGAGCTCGCTTTTCTGCTCCTCTTGATAAGAAGTCGATGTTTCGTATTCGGTGCCAACCTCATAGCTTGGGTGCTCTGAAGGGTCCCATGACGACTGTTTTCGTCTTTTATCATCCGCCTTTACCTTACGCTCAGCGTTGGTTTTAGCCAGTTCGACGGTTGGCATCACAGGGGCGCGGATCCGATTGTCACGCGCGGCCTGTTCCGTTTGCACATTAACCGATGGGGCGATAAGTGGCACACTTACGTTCGTTGGTGACACCATCATAGCCGAAACCTCCTCAGTATCGCCCGCCCCGATAGACCTGCTTTCGCTCAGCACTACTGGGTTAGACTTTATATCGACCAGATTGCTCAAACTTTTAGCAAATTTATTTTTAATTTAACATTTGTACCCAACGGCTTGACGTTTCAGGACGCTACAGATAAAGACAGCAAACGGGTGAATCCCCATGAGAGAGATCAACGATGTGATTGAGGTGAGCCAACACAGCTGTAGCTTTAAGTAGAAAGACATTGCATGGGTATCAATGCCTTAACGTGCAAAGGCGATGAGCTGCTGGCAAAAATCGTCCAGTTCAGTGATGAACGGTGCGTGGGAGGAATTGCCAAAAATGTACTGCTCGCTATTGGGCAAGGTTTTTTGCAACTCTTGCGCCACCTTAACCGGCACCAAACCATCAAGCCGACCATATAGACGAAGCATGGGAATCGAGAGTGCTGTCAACGGCTGGCGCAAATCCACCTCCGCCAACATGACCAAACCCGCTAACAATGATTGTGGGTTCGGCGCGGGCCGTGATAACACCGCTTGTTTTAGGTATTTGACATCTTGCTTTGCCTGAGGGCTGCCCATCGCTTGCAGCGCCATAAAGCGCTCAACAGTAGCCTGAAAATCGTCCATTAACTGTTCAGTAAAGGCACTGAGCACTTGAGGGAGAATGCCACGCCACGGTTTCTGTGCCGCAAATTTGGGAGAGCTCGCCACAGTGACCAATTTGCTCACATAACTTGGGTGATGCAGTGCCATATGAGTCGCCACTAACCCACCCAAAGACCAACCGACCCAAATGGCTTGTTTAGGCGCTTGCATGATTAGCGCTTGCGCGATCTCTTCTAGATCAGCGGCGTGGCTAGCAGTGCTGTGACCATAACCAGGCAAATCAACCACGTGCACACGAAAATGTCCTTTAAGCACATCGACCGCTTGCTGCCATACTGCACCATTCATCCCCCAACCGTGCACCAAGACAAGATCATCGCCCTCGCCTGAGGCTTGCCAATATAACGCTGTGGCCATGCTCACAAATTCCCCCACTAAATTCACACTTCTTCGCTGAAAAAATACCGATCATACACTCACTGACTTGAAATCACGGTCAACACAAAGACTGATTCAAGTTGCAAGAGTATAACCATACTTCGTTTCACTGCTTTGGTTGGGTTATGTTATCGCATTGGGTTCAAAAAACCATCACTCGCTTGGTAAGCCGTCAGTGTCTACTGTGTCGTTTACCGATTGAAACTCATCAAACTGGGGCTTGGTGTAAGACCTGCCTAACCTATTTTGCACCGCAACCTCGCTGCCAACAGTGCGGCCTGCCAACGCTTATTACCGTGCCTCAATGCGGGCAATGTTTAGCAAATCCTCCGCCTTGGCAACGCCTATACTGTGTCGGCGACTACATTTTTCCGCTCAGTCACACCATTCATCAACTCAAATATGAAGGTCAATTTTGGCAATCTCGCCATTTGAGTGCCTTACTGACGCCACGTATCGACACTCCCGCCCCGCTCATCACCAGCGTTCCGTTGCACTGGCAACGGCGCTTAAAACGCGGATTCAATCAAAGTGCACTACTTGCCTCTCAATTAAGTCAACAACTGGGGGCTAGCTGCGATAACCAGTTGATCAAACGCAATCGCGCAACACCCCAGCAGCAAGGGCTTTCTAAATTACAGCGCAAACAAAATCTCAAACATGCATTCACACTACGGCACCTTCCCACGCACAAGCACATTGCACTTGTTGATGATGTAGTGACCACGGGCAGCACCGTGCAGCAAATCTGTCAATTACTGCTTGAAGTCGGTGTCGAAAGGATTGATATTTACTGCATATGCCGCACTCCTGAACCTAAAGATTAACCAACACGGTTTTATTTAGCGCGCAAAAAGGACTGGATCCGCCGTGTTTCAGGAGTAGAATGGCAAGTAATAACCTATAAATTTACTCAGGTATTCGTCGTGTCAAATTCTATTATTATTACCGAAACAGCCCAAACCCATTTCGGCAAGTTGCTTGGGCAACAGCCTGATGGTACTAACATCCGAGTTTTTGTAGTCAATCCAGGCACTCAAAATGCAGAGTGTGGCGTCTCTTACTGCCCACCAGAGGCAGTGGAAGCGACTGATACTGAAATTGCCTTTGAAGGTTTTTCTGCGTATGTCGATGAACTGAGCTTGCCGTTTTTAGAAGACGCAGAGATCGATTTCGTCACTGATAAAATGGGTTCACAACTGACACTTAAAGCTCCGAATGCGAAGATGCGTAAAGTGTCTGATGACGCAAGCCTGATTGAACGTGTGGAATATGCGATTCAAACTCAAGTCAACCCGCAGTTAGCTGGCCATGGTGGCCATGTCAGCTTGGTTGAAATCACCGAAGATGGTATTGCGATTGTCGCCTTTGGTGGCGGCTGTAACGGTTGTTCAATGGTCGATGTCACCCTCAAAGAAGGCATTGAAAAAGAACTGCTTCAACAATTTGAAGGCGAATTAACCGCGGTGCGCGATGCTACTGAACACGATCGTGGTGAGCACTCTTACTACTAGTGAATCGCTAGATACGTGGATTACAGAAAAACGAAGCCGAGATGAGATTCTCGGCTTTTTTATACTTAAAATCATTTGCCGCGCTCAAGTCCTTTTCAATTAAGGTCATTTTCTCATATAGTTAGAAAAGTCATTTGCCTTACGGGAATTAGTGTATGCCAACCAGAAAACTGCCCGAAATTTTAGCCCAAAGAACGGCAGCTCAATCGACCCTGTTTACCATCGAATCATTAGATTTACGCTTTTCTAACGGCGAACAGCGCACCTATGAACGAATGAAACCGAGCGGCCGGCATGCAGTCATGATGGTGCCAGTAACGGCACAAGGAGATTTACTGCTGGTTCGAGAGTATGCCGCTGGCACTGAACGCTATGAGCTCGGATTCCCTAAGGGTTTGATTGACCAAGGAGAAAGCCCGCAACAAGCAGCAAATCGTGAACTCAAAGAAGAAATTGGTTTTGGCGCAACCACCTTAACCCCCTTAAAAGAGGTGGTACTTGCCCCCTCTTACTTTTCGAGCAAAATGACACTCTTCTTAGCACAAGATCTATACTCAGAAGTAATGGAAGGCGATGAACCCGAACCTTTAGAGGTCATTCGCTGGCCTCTGGCCCAAGCAGAAGAGCTACTGACTCACCTCGATTTCTGTGAAGCCCGAAGCATTACCGCACTACTGCTTGCTCTGCGCAGCCTAAAATAACAAAGTAGAGCTATAGGATTGATGATGCCAACAGCCAATAATTTATCTTACTTACTGCCTGACGTAATTGAAATCGCTCGCTCTGCCGGGCAATTGATTCTCGATATCTACGAAAAGAAAAACTACGAAGCGTTCACCAAAAGTGACCACACCCCAGTCACCAGTGCCGATCTTGCTGCGCATAAACTGATCTGCGAACGACTGAGTGAACTCACGCCAGATATTCCTGTTTTGTCGGAAGAGGCGGCGGACATTAGCCTAGAAAAACGCAGCCAATGGCAGCGATACTGGTTGGTTGACCCACTTGATGGTACACAAGAGTTTATTGCGCGCAGTGGTGACTTTGCCACCATTATCGCACTGATCGAAGAGAACCAACCAGTGATGGGCGTCGTCTATGGGCCCGTTTCTGGCGTGACCTACTACGCCTACGCAGGCAAAGGCGCATGGAAGATCCCCGACATGTCTGAAAGCTTGCGTATTGAAACACACAAGCACGAAACCGTTGGGCAATCCATCGCGATTGCGATCAGTCGCCGCCAAGATATTAACCGTATTACAAGTTGCATGAGCAGCGCATGGAATTATGAGCTAGTGCCGCTGGGCTCGGCAGCGCTGAAAGCGTGTTTAGTCGCAGAAGGTGCTGTCGACTGCTATTTGCGTCTCGGCCCAACCGGTGAATGGGATACCGCCGCCACGCAATGCATCGTAGAAGAGGCGGGCGGACGCATCCTCAACACGCAACTGCAACCGCTGTCCTACAATGAGCGTGAAACGTTAGAAAACCCCAACTTTATTGTGTTAGGGGATGCCGATTTGCCTTGGAATACCATTTTACAAGTCAAACCATAACGGCCATTACCAATAAAAATGCCGATCAATAGACTCAGCATTTTTATTGGGGTATGAAATGATTACGGTTAAAAAACCAATCAAAGCTGGCCTTGATAATTAAACTGATATTTACCTTGGTTGTCTGGCGCTCCAATCCACTGTAATTGCTCCGCCATTTCGGGTGGGAATTGCGCTTCAGGTTTAAACCACGCTTTCGCACTGTAACTCATATCTGGTTGCAGCTGCAGGGCAAATTCACTGCTCATTTGCTCACTGTTTTGCTGACCGTTCAATGTCATCTGATTGCTTTGACATTGCAGATCTGCCACTACCGGACCAAGCGAGAGCTCTCCTAAAGGTGAGTCAACTCGACCATGAGTCCACGCAAGTGAGCCTTCGGCAGATTCACACCACGGGCTATCATAGCGGTAATGGTTCAGGGACAACTCGACTTGCCCCTGAAAAGTCACTGGTACAGGCAGCGGAAACAGCGTCGCTAATTTATTAGCCGCGACAGAAACCACAACCTTGTCCGCATAAGGGCCAGAAAACCCCAGACCAAGATTGCCTTTGCCACGAACTCCCATATCACTACCGCGTCCAAAGCGTACCGCCACTTCAAACTTGGCCATCAGCAGTTGTGATACTTGGATGTCCCAGTTGAGATCGCCGACATTTTGCCCTTGCCAAAAGAGTTGCTGAGCACTACCAGACCACACCGTACCGTCAACACCAGTGACACGCATGACTTCGGAAGAGGAGAGTTGATTCATCACCAAGGAAGCCGGAATATGCGCGACCACACTGATGAGAAAAACCATTACAAGGAACCCGCTATAGAGCAATTTCTTTTTCACTCACCACCTCGCTTCAGTTGTAAGCGTTTTACTTCGACAACGCCACTTTGCTGAGCACGGTTGATGTCCATAAACTCGACATCGACACCTTGCTGCTCTTTTAGAAAGGCAAGCCAATCCACCAATTTAGAGAAAGGAAGTGGTTGTATCCAAACCTGCATCATTTCATCACGCGGTTGAATACGAATAAGCTCAATTTGAAAACGCTGCACACTTGATGAGATGACTTGATTGAGCGGTTGCGTCGTTGCCACCCCACCACCTTGTGCGCGCAATTGAGTAATGGCATCGGCCTTATCCGTCACCCAATTAAGCAATTGTCTTTCACTGATAATCCGGGCTTGCGCAAGCTCGGTTTTCTGATTAAGTGGCGCTAAAATGCCCCAATAAATGATCGCAACCACACACAGCGACACACCACCTAACAGTAATTTCTGTTCACGAGGGGAAAAGGCCGCCCATCGTTGTTGAAGTGCACTCAGGCTATTTTTCATGTCACTCACCTCACTGGCTTTTCAGTATGAAGGTACCATTAACTACAGAACCCGAGCGGTTTAACTGCCCTTGCTCAACCACAAACTGCTTTTCCAATTTAAGGCGCGCTTGTTCAAAGCTTTCAAAATCATTACTTTGAACTTCAAGGCGAATTTCACCCCGATTGCCATCATATTTAACACTTTGCAACTGCATGTTCGGTACGCTGCCGATACTGCTGGGCAACTTCGACAACCACTCCAACATCGAACCATTGGCCCCACCGCCAGAGAGTCGAGCCGCTTCATCATTCATCAGTCTTTTCAGGTAACTGATAGTGGGTATTTTCTGTTTATCAGGGAAAACCGCGCGAAAAACACGTTCACTCTCCGCTCGATAAGCATCGGCTTGCGCTTCGTAGTGCCCAGCTTGCAAAAGATGGTGGCTGGTTGAAATTACAATCAACACCGCGGCCGCTAATGCGCATTTTTGCCATACTTGCCAATGCTTCAAAAACGAGGACTTGGTTTTAAAACTTCCCGTCAGTAAAGTCACTTTGCTCGCTATTGCTTGCTGAGTCAGCAACGCCATGACTAAATGAGGCTCGGCCTGTTGCCAATGTTGCCCTTCAGCCAATGTCAGCTCAGGGAGCGGGGTATACGCCTCTAGCGGTAAATAGTGCCCCTCTTGCTTGACCCATTCTGAAGCACTAAACAGCGTTAACCACTGCGGTTCAATGCTCACCCCTAAATACTCACCTTTACGGATTAACCATTCTTGGCCGATCTGCAGTGCCGACAACCCCTCTGATGCAGGGATAGCCAACACATCCGGTAATACCTTTTTCACGTCAAAACCCGCGGCTTTGAGCTCATCTAAGCGGGTACGCAACCAAGCACGATCCACCCCGACAACGTAAGCAGTGGAAGCGTTTTTATGCAAAATTGAAAAATGCAGCTCATCCACATCTTGTGCGATCTCATCTTCGATTAGATAAGGCAACATTGACTCTAAGCGACGAGCCGCCCCTGATGGAATCGCGACCTCAGTGAGAACTAAATCACTGGCAGCGAGCAGCACAATCGTGGCGCGTTCAGCCGCATAGCTAGAGAGCTGAGATAGCTGCTCCCATCCGGATATTTCACCGCTGGCAATCACTTCTTGCTGCTGTGTTGACCACACCAGCCAAGGTATTTCAGCGTCTTGTTGACTACTCAGCCGAACGGTCAGAAACTCGCTCACTGATCCCTCCAAAGCGACGGCGTATGACCGTTGCGGTTTCTCTATTATCACTAAACAATAAACTGCGAATACGAACTCGCGAGTCATCAACCAAGATTTGAGCATCCAGTTCAAAATAAGCACTATCGACAGCTAGGTACTGTTTCGCTTCTTCTTTCACTTTGCTCTCCACAGCAGCCAATGCGGCCTCTGCGAGAAAATTGTCTACCGAAGCCCAGCCATCAAATGGTCGGCTCTCGAGTAAGTTTTTTGCATCCCCTGCACTTAAGTGCGGGCTGAACATCGCCACCAATAACTTGGCATGATCGGGTTCCAAGGTATTGATATTCAAACGCCAATCATCAGTGGGGAGAGTGCAGATATAAGGCGCTATTTTATTCATTACATCACCGCTCACCTGCTGAACCGCGCGCAACTCACTGTTATCCGCAAGTAAACTATTCGCCGCCAGATAAGCAGGAGACATTGATTCATACTGGCTGTCTTCTACGCCATAAGAGGACTGCACATCTGAATCGCCATCAATATACTCCCAAGCCGAATCGGCAATCACTTCGGCTTGATAGCTGTCGACCTCAAGCTCTTCCAATAACCGTTGCAACACTTGCACTAAATAGGGTTTTTCGACACTCCCTGCCGCAGGTCTGGCTCTCGAGAGTACATTCAGGTTAAAACAAGCCTGTTTATCAAGGATGCGCCCTTTCAGAGTGCCGTAATCCAATGGATACGTTTGCTCTTTCATCGCCCAAGGTTGACTTAAGTTAATCGTTTCGTTGTCTTTGTAGCTCTGCTCGATAGCAACTTTGGCTAAAGCTTCACTACCCACACTATACCAATAGGCTTGCTGGTAACTAATTTGATTATTCGCTCTTTGAAACTGTGTGAATAAACGCTCGGACATGGTTGCGGCAATCGACACCATAATCGCCAACAACAGCAAGATAACGATTAACGCCACACCGCGTTGGGCTCGATTAGGGTGCGCCATTATTATCAGCCTCTTTATTGGTCGAATTGATGCCACCACCAGCAGTAAGGTAGATACGCTCAATCTCGCCATAATCTTTCAGCGCCAATTTCACGGCCACCGCCCGTGGGATTTTCAAGGCATCACTCCACTCTTCACTCCATTTATCTTGGTTATAAAAGCGCAGAGATAGTGACTCAACATCATGTAACAATGGCGTGATGATCCCTTCTTGCCCTACAGGAGTATCAGGATAACGCCACCATATACGCTCTAACACGCCCTCTTTAATTCGGTAGCCGACCTTAGTGACTTCCCCGCGTGGAAATTGCTGCTGTGGGTTATGCCAACCTAATCGTGCAAACAGCACTCCTTTTTGATCGGAGTCGAGCAAGTACTCTTTCCAAATCAGCATCTGTTGACTTGGCTCTTCACCATTGGTGCGAAATTGACGCGTTGCCATCTGCCGAAAATCGCCATCCATTAACACCATGGCGCGCTGCAATTCGTTCAAACGTTGGCTACGTTGGGCTGAAATCTCATTACTGCGCTGGACTTGGTTCAATACTTGGTAAGCACCAACGCTCAAACTAGCGAAAATCGCAATCGCCACCAGCACTTCAATCAGGGTAAAGCCTTTGTTTTGTTTATTTGGCGACATAACTTCTCACTGTCACCAAAGGTGATCCTTCTTTTTCACTAGCCACGCTGACATCAAAAGCTTTCAATAAATTATCCGCAGTGGGTACTAAAGTGACTTTCCAATACCAGGTTCGGCCCGCCAATACCTCACTGCCATTTTTCGCTTGTACGTTTTGAGGAGTAAGCATCACTTGCGCCATCTGGTTATCGACCACCATGGCGGCAAACGCTTTTTCTTCCAAATAACTCACGGTATTGATGTGTTGGCTGACCGAACGGATCACACTGATGGAAGCGGTGGCAAAAATAGCCAGCGCCACCAAGACTTCTAACAGCGTCATCGCTTTTTGTTTACCCATCGATCGCATCTCCCGGAGCGAACAGCGTGATTTCCCCGTTTTCTTTCACTACCACTCGCCAGCCTTGCTCTGCATCTTGCTGATTAAGATGGATGCTCAGGACAAAAGGGGTCAGCTCACCACTCGATAAAATAAACACTTGTGGTGGTAGCTGCTTTTTCTGTTCGTTTTCATCAGCAAACTTATCGTCATCAAACAGACTGCCCGGTTTGAAGAGTCGATCGTCGTTTTTCCATGCACTTCCTCCCAGCTCAAACTGGAGAGATAACCCCTCAGGCAGTTGGAGCTGTGAAGCCATTTTCTTGCTCTCTAGCGGCTTCCATCCCTTGTCCTCCATCGATAGGAAAACCAGATGCGATTTTTTTTCATCGACCCGCAAACCAAAATCTTTGCCACTGAGAATGGCTTCTTCATTACTCAGTTGTAGACGCTGATAAAGGCTCATCGCGTACTGTTTCGCATCATCGTTGTTCGTGCTAGGTAGCGTCGATATAACGGCCACAGCACTGAGCGAGAGCAGCACGAGCACCAGCAGTATTTCGAGTAGGGTAAAACCGCGTTGAGATAGCATCAGATAAATGGGGCGGCTAAGGCCGCCCTCTCTCTTATTGGAAATCTTGCATGTTCCAGTTGCCTATGTCGGCACTGGCGCCTTCGCCACCTTCTTGACCATCAGCACCTAGCGTGAAGATATCAATCGTACCGTTATCACCAGGGCTTAAGTATTGATAAGGGTTGCCCCAAGGGTCATTTGGCAAACGGCGAATATAACCGTTATCGCGGTAGTTGCGTGGCTCAGGATTCGACGGCTTGGTCACTAGCGCTTCTAAGCCTTGATCTGTCGTTGGGTACACGCTGTTGTCTAATTTATACATATCCAACGCATTTTCGAGTGCGACAATATCGGTAATCGCTTTTTGTTGGTCAGCTTTTTCTTTATTACCGAGCAAATTAGGCACCACAAAACTCGCCAAAATACCCAAAATAACCACAACCACCATCACTTCAAGCAAAGTAAAGCCCGACTGTTTATTTGTTTTTGTTCTCATTCCAATCTCCAACATAGTTTGGTCGTTATCATTGCAGAATTCAGTCATGATCAACGACTCATTAAATTATTCATTTCTAAAATCGGCATCAAGGTCGCCATCACGATAAACAGTACCAACCCAGCCATTAATGCAATCAATGCCGGGGTAAAAATACCTAATGCGATGTTGACCGTCGATTCAAAACTCGCGTCTTGGTTATCGGCCGAGCGCGTCAGCATACTTTCGAGCTCACCACTTTGTTCTCCACTGGCGATCATATGCAGCATCATCGGTGGAAATAACTTGGTTTGCTCAAGCGCTTTACGCAAGCTCGACCCTTCGCGAACATTGTCAGCCGCCAACAACACTTGTTGCTTAACGTATTTATTGGACATCACATCCACCGCTACACGCATCCCATCCAAAATAGGAATCGCACTGGAGGTACAAATAGACAAAGTTCGCGCAAAACGCGCAGTATTGAGACCGCGAGTGATTTTGCCAATCAACGGCATGCCGATGATTTTTTTATCCCACTTCAACCGCAAGTTCGGCTTGCTTAGCAACCATCGGACGAGATAAATCAAGATCACCAATAGCACCAGCAATTGGACACCCCAATGCTGGATAAAATCACTTGAGGAGAGTAAAAATTGAGTCGACTTCGGTAATTCTTGCCCCATTTGGACAAATTGTCCGACGATTTTAGGCACCACAGCCGCCAGCAAAAAAGCCACAATACACACCGCGAACACCACCAACACCACTGGATAAATCATCGCTTGTTGTAACTTGGAACGCATTTTTTGGCGATTCTCAGCATAGTCCGCTAAACGCTCAAGCACCGAATCCAAATGACCTGATTTTTCGCCCGCTTCAACCATCGAACGAAACAGGTCATCAAAGATATGTGGATAATCACCCAAGCTGTCTGACAAGGTATAACCCTCGGTCACTTTGGAACGAACAGCGGCCAACATGGTGCGAATACGCGGCTTTTCCGATTGTTCAGATACCGCTTTCAAACACTCTTCCAATGGCATGCCTGACTGCACTAAAGTGGATAACTGGCGAGTAATGAGCGCTAAATCCGGTGTACTGATACCGCGCTTAAAACTCAAAGGCGATTGCTCACGCTGAGCCGCTTTCGCTTGCGTCTCAATGAGTTCAATCGGTATAAGCCCTTGCTCTTTTAAGCGCTGGCGAACCTGCCGAGCATGGTCCCCCTCAATAACACCCTTTTTTTGTTTGCCTTTGGCGTCGAGCGCTTTATATTCAAATGCCGCCATTATGCTTCCTTCGTCACTCGCATCACTTCTTCAAGTGAGGTAATGCCTTTCAGCACTTTATCGAGCCCGTCATCACGAATGCTCGGTGTTTTCGCCCGCACCGCTTTTTCAATTGCTTGCTCTCCGGCTTCGCTATGAATTAAGGCTTGTACCTCATCATCAATCAGCAACAATTCATGTATACCCGTTCGGCCTCGATACCCTTTGTGATTGCATTTGTCACAGCCCTTCGGACGATACAGTGTCAGCGACTCTTTTTTCTTACAATTGAACAGTTTTTTCTGCTCATTGTCTGCTTGGTAGGCCTCTTTGCAATCGGGACATAAGGTACGCACTAAGCGTTGTGCCAATACGCCAAGCAGCGATGATGAGATCAAAAAGGGTTCAATTCCCATATCGCGCAAACGTGTTATCGCACCGATGGCGGTATTAGTGTGCAAAGTCGACATCACCAAGTGCCCAGTTAAAGACGCTTGCACCGCAATCTGCGCGGTTTCTAAATCACGAATTTCCCCAACCATGACCACATCCGGGTCTTGACGCAAAATAGCACGTAATCCTCGTGCGAAAGTCATGTCCACTTTAGGATTAACTTGAGTTTGGCCGATACCATCAATATCGAACTCAATCGGGTCTTCAACGGTTAAAATATTACGCTCGTTGCTGTTGAGCTCTTGCAGGCCAGCGTACAAGGTGGTGGATTTTCCTGAACCGGTTGGGCCCGTCACCAAAATAATGCCATGCGGTCGTTTGATTAATTGACGGAAGCTTTCGTGGTTAGCGGCCGTCATTCCTAGACTGTGCAGATCTAAGCGCGTGGCGTTTTTATCTAGCAAACGCATCACCACACGCTCACCGTGAGACGAAGGCATGGTTGACACGCGAACATCGACCGCTCGGCCGCCAATGCGTAATGAAATGCGTCCATCTTGTGGTACACGTTTTTCAGCGATATCAAGCTTAGCCATTACTTTGACGCGTGAAACCAGCAACGGCGCTAATTTACGACTCGGCGCTAACACTTCACGCAGTACCCCATCGACACGAAAACGAATCGACAAGATTTTCTCAAAGGTTTCAATGTGAATATCCGACGCGCCCTCTTTGATCGCTTCGCCAAGCATGGCGTTGATCAATTTGATGATGGGCGCATCGTTTTCTGACTCTAACAAATCTTCATTTTGCGGCAGCTCTTCGGCTAATGAGAAGAAATCATCACTGTCAGCACCGATATCTTCCATTAATTGTCGCGCTTCTGACGAGTCTCGTTGGTAAGCTTGGGTCAACTTACTTTCAAATTCGGCCAGTGAAATTTCAACCAAGTTGAGCGGCTGTTTCACGACTCGTTTCACTTCGACTAATGATTCGATAGCCAGCGGAGCGACATAAAATAACGTCGGCAGCTCGTTGTCTTCTACCAGCTCTAATACCAATTTAAAACGATTGGCAAAGCTAAACGGTAAACGACGGTAGTGAGGTTGCGACAAAACTTCGGTCATTGCTGTTTTTCCATTTGTTCGATAAAGGCTTGTACTTCCGCAGAATGGGTGCGCTCATCGCCAAACTTAGGCAGCACAGGAATATTGTCGTTCGCCATCAACTTCAAACCGCGATCAGCATTATAAAGCTGCTCTGCACGAATGTAGTTGTACTTACGCTGAGTGATGCCATCGGCCGTCATGCCATCACGAATGATGGTCGGCTTAATAAAGACCATCAGGTTTTTCTTCTCAACTTGGGTACTGGTCGATTTGAACAAATAGCCTAAAACCGGTATATCGCCTAATAGTGGGACTTTGGATTCACTTTCGACCGCGCGCTCATCAATCAACCCTCCCAGCACTAACATTTGCCCGTCTTGAATGATGACCGATGTGTTTAATTGACGCTTTGCAAAACGGACATCGACGGCACCATTCGCTCCTAATACGTTGGATACCTCCTGTTCAATTTTCAGTTGAACTGAGTCGCCTTCGTTGATTTGTGGTACCACTTTCAGCTTGATACCGACCTCTTTGCGTTCTACGGTTTGGAAAGGATTATCGTTATTTGCGCCCGCGCTCGAACCTGTCAAAACAGGCACCTCTTCGCCCACGATGAAGGAGGCTTCTTCATTATCCATCACCGTAATACTCGGTGATGACAAGATGTTCGAGTTGGAGTCACTCGACACAGCGCTGATAAGGGCCGTCCAGTCGCCCATCACTAAGCTCATGGCTGCACCATTGACCGCACCGAGCGCTGACGCCAAAGTAGAGTAATCCCCTTTCTTCGTTGTTTCTTCGTAGTATTTTATTTCGCCTGTTGAGCTATCTCGAATCGGTTTTTTCTCAACGCTATCTTTGGCTTCTTCTAAACCAATCATTACCTTACCGATTGGCGCGCCCGCGTTGCCATACTGAATTACAGAGCCGTTATCGAGTGAGCCCCATTGCACGCCTAAGTTGATGCCATCCCCTTCGGCCATTTCAACAATCAGCGCTTCAATCAATACCTGAGCGCGACGAATATCCAACTGCGCAACCACATCTTCTAGCTCTTTCATGATGTCTTGCGGAGCGGTAACAATTAAGGAATTGGTCGGTGCATGTGCTGAAATCATCACTTCGGTGCGTTGTGAACTTTGCCCTGTTTTTTGCCCAGACTGTTTTTCAGCCTGCAAGTTGTCAGACACCCCTTTCAACACATCAACCAAATCTTCCGCTTTCGCATTCTTAAGATAAATGACGCGGTTATTGCCTCTGGTCGCCATCTCAACATCAAGCTGAGTGATCAATCGCTTTAGACGTTCACGGACTTTAGGATCACCTGAGATCAAAATCGAATTGGTACGATCATCGGCCACCAGCTTAGGCTGCAAAAACTCTGGGGTATTTTTAGCATCCGTAGTTTTGTTTAATGCCTCCACAATACGCACCATTTCAGCGGCAGATGCATTACTTAGTTCCACAACCTCGATGTCTTTGTCACCGGCTTGGTCAACTCGTTTGATGATATCGGCTAAACGGTTGACGACCGCAGCACGACCTGTAATCAAAATGATGTTCGCCGGATCATAATGCACTACGTTGCCCGCTCCTGCGTTATCGATCAACTGGCGTAGCAAAGGTGAAAGCTCTCGTACCGAAACATTCCGCACCGCAACAACGCGCGTGATCACGCTATCACCGTTCTCTTTTCCTTCATCGCCAACGACAGGAATCGCAGACGTTTTGGCATCTTTCGACTTGATCACTTTGAGCACACCGTTGTCCATCTCCACCACGGCAAAACCATACACTTCCAATACATTCAAAAAGAAGCTGTAGTATTGCTCTTCATTAAGCGTGTCATAGCTGCGGACATCGACTTTCCCCCGAACTGAAGGATCAACAATGATTGTTTTTTCAAGATTACGGCCCACGATATTGATGAATTCTTGAATATCGGTGCCTTTAAAGCTGGCACTAAAATCGTTTGCCATGGCTAACGGCGATGACAACAAGCCACCCATCAATAACCACGTCGTTTTGTTTAACCAATGCTTCACGTCTTACTCCCTAAACTCATGCTCATGCATCAGTCTGTCTAAAATTGGATATAAATGTCATGGGATTGCCCGTCTCTTTCGACTGTTAAGTTCATTTCGGTTAACTCAGAGACTGACTGAAAAATCTTATTCATGGCGTCCGGGTCCGTTAAATCCTGACCGTTTAACGCGATTGCGACATCGCCATCTTGTAGCCCTACCGACTCAAACAACTCAGGAGATTGCCCAGGGCTCACTCTGTATCCAAGCACTTTGTCATCACGTTTCACTTGCGACAGGCGTACATATTTAAAGATTTCTTGCGGATTGCTGGCAATAGCGGCGCGAATGTCATCCAACTTCTCTTCTGCAGACGCTGGGTTATTACCACGCACATTCGATGCAACAACGCGCTCAGGCGTTGCCACACTCGGTTTATGATAGTCAATTCCATCCAACATCAAGGTTTCATCGCGCCCTGAGTTATCAATAATAACGCGATCATTGAACACCGCTTTCAATTTGACACGGGTTCCTTCAATGACTTCGTTAACACCATAGGTCGCTTGACTACCACGATTTGCGATTACCGCTAGACTCTTACTCGGTTCATTGCTCGCCACCACTCCAACCAATAATAAGCTAAGGCTGGTTTTAGGGGCATCTTTGACCACAGGCTGTGCGGCTTCGACCTTCTGCTCGCTATAGCGACCAAATAAACTTCCTTGTTGTAAAGAAGAGAGATCAAGCGAACGCGCCGCATTCGGCGTTGATGCGATTGCTCTTGGAGACCAAGGCGTTATATCAACCGCGTTTTGCTGAATCAGCCACACCATTTTTCCTAGAATCCAAGCCGACGTGACCAGCAATACTAAGGTAAGAAATTGGCTGATTTGTTTCTGCCATTGCGGTATTTTTTGTAGCAAACCTGCTTGCCATAAGCGAGATGAGGTCATACTGCTAAAATCGATTCGCCTCAAAAGATGTCCTTACTGATATTTTCTTACTTCAACCATGATGTTTCACATTCATGAGCCGTTAGCCAGACGAAAACCGGCGGATTGGCCTCAAACTATACTTCCATTTCATTTAAACTATGCTTCCATTTAAATGGAACAGATACATAAGACCGCGAAGATCGCGCTACAAAAACACATTAATATATCATAGGAGACATTCTCGTCATTTTTACTGACATTATTTTGTCGGGTAGCTTGAAAATCTGGAACCAAAACACCATTGTAAAGGCCATAAAACGTACAAGACTAACTCCCTTTGAGGCACATTTGTAGTATGAGTTCTGCGACAGAGCAAATAAGATTGGATAAATGGCTATGGGCAGCACGATTTTATAAAACGCGGTCGATCGCACGCAGTATGGTCGATGGTGGTAAAGTCCATTATAATGGCCAACGCACCAAGCCAAGTAAAATTGTCGAGCTTGGGGCAACGATTACCTTGCGCCAAGGCCAAGAAGAGAAAATCGTCACTGTGATCAATCTGTTAGGGCAAAGGCGCAGCGCGCCAGAAGCACAAACCCTGTATTCGGAAACCGCAGCAAGCATCGCCAAACGTGCCCATCATGCCGAGCAACGTAAGCTCAACGCACACAACCCAAGCCCCGAACGCAGACCAGACAAAAAAGAGCGTCGTGACATCATTAAATTTAAACATCAATAAAAGCTGGACCATGTTCCGAGGAAATAGCTAAATGGCAAATAACATTTTAAATCGCTACTTATTTGAAGATCTATCCGTACGTGGCGAGTTGGTACAATTAGACGACGCGTATCAACACATCCTTTCGAGCCAGGAATATCCAGCCCCAGTACAAAAACTTTTGGGCGAACTGCTCGTCGCAACGACCTTGCTAACCGCAACGCTGAAGTTTGAAGGCTCAATTACCATGCAATTGCAAGGCAATGGCCCAGTTTCCTTAGTCGTTATCAATGGTGATAATGAACAGAAAGTGCGTGGTGTCGCACGCTGGAAAGGCGATATTGCCGATGATGCCGACCTACACACTTTGATGGGTAAAGGTCATTTAGTTATCACTATCGAACCCAAGAAAGGCGAGCGCTACCAAGGTGTGGTCGGTTTAGAGGGTGATAACTTAGTGGAAGTGCTGGAAGGTTACTTCATCCGCTCTGAACAGTTGAAAACACGCCTTTGGATACGCATTGGTACGCAAGATGGAAAAGCCTGTGCCGGTGGCATGTTACTGCAAACTATTCCAGATGGAACGGGTACGCCCGATGATTTTGAGCACTTAGAGCAGTTAACTAACACCGTAAAAAACGAAGAGCTGTTCACCTTAGAAGCCACTGATCTGTTGTATCGCCTGTATAACCAAGAGAAAGTTCAGTTGTTCACCCCACAACCCGTGGAATTTCATTGTGGTTGTTCACGTGAACGCAGTGGGGCGGCCATCATCACAATAGGCAAAGAGGAAATTTACGACATTTTATCGTCTGAAGGATCCGTTTCTTTACATTGTGACTACTGTGGCACCAACTACTCATTTGAAGAGGCTGAGATCGCAACACTCTACGCACAAGCCTCCTCAGGAAGCGACACAATTCATTAATTTGCATGAATTAACAAGCACGAAGAAAACGTATCAGAGCCAGCTTTATGCTGGCTTTTTTTGTGATCAAAACCCAGCAAAATCAAGCCTTAAACAAACAGAATGGCGTACTTATTTTTTTAAAAGTATTAATCTTATTGATCTAGCGCAAAGGTTTGCGTACGCGATAAAATAGTTGCGCCAATATGTGACGGGACACCTAAAACCACAGGAGTGTCATGGGCAATTTTTGAACTGTGTCCCTGTTTTATCCCCCACCCGTTGCTAGCATGGTGAGCAGATAACAATTACAAACATTATTACAAAATCCCTACAAAATCTCTTACAAGGAGCACCTATGACCGTTATGGAACATACAAAGGCTGCACAACTAGACCTGACCAAATACGGAATAACCAACGTAGTCGAAGTGGTTCGCAACCCAAGCTATGAACTGTTATTTGCCGAGGAAACTCGCCCAGACCTTGAAGGCTACGAAAAAGGCGTCGTCACTGAACTTGGCGCTGTTGCCGTTGATACTGGCATTTTTACAGGCCGCTCACCAAAAGATAAATTCATTGTCAAAGATGACACCACACGCGATACCCTATGGTGGACATCTGAACAAGCGAAAAACGATAACAAGCCGATTAACCAAGAAGTATGGAATGATCTAAAAGCACTAGTGGGTCGTCAACTATCCGCTAAACGTCTATTCGTTCTTGACGGTTACTGTGGTGCCAACGCAGATACGCGCCTTTGCGTGCGCTTCATTACTGAAGTGGCGTGGCAAGCGCACTTCGTCAAAAACATGTTCATTCGCCCAACAGAAGAAGAGCTAGCTAACTTCGAACCTGATTTTGTGGTCATGAATGGTGCCAAATGCACCAATGACAAATGGCAAGAGCAAGGCCTGAACTCAGAAAACTTCACTGTGTTTAACTTAACGGAAAAAATGCAGTTGATCGGCGGTACTTGGTACGGCGGTGAAATGAAGAAAGGGATGTTCGCAATGATGAACTACTTCCTTCCACTGCAAGGTATTGCTTCAATGCACTGCTCAGCCAACATGGCTAAAGATGGCGATGTGGCGATTTTCTTTGGCCTATCTGGCACAGGAAAAACCACACTCTCTACCGATCCAAAACGCGCGTTAATCGGCGATGACGAGCACGGCTGGGATGATGATGGCGTGTTTAACTTTGAAGGAGGTTGCTACGCGAAAACCATCAAGCTCTCCAAAGAAGCCGAGCCTGACATCTACAACGCGATCCGCCGTGATGCGCTACTGGAAAACGTCACAGTACGTAGCGATGGTTCGATTGACTTTGATGATGGTTCTAAAACCGAGAATACTCGTGTTTCTTATCCTATCTACCACATCGAAAACATCGTTAAGCCTGTATCAAAAGGTGGTCACGCCAATAAAGTGATCTTCCTATCCGCGGATGCATTTGGTGTGCTTCCACCAGTCTCTAAATTGACTCCAGAACAAACCAAGTATCACTTCTTGTCTGGCTTTACGGCAAAACTAGCGGGTACTGAACGTGGCATCACCGAACCAACACCAACCTTCTCAGCCTGTTTTGGCGCAGCGTTTTTAACGCTCCACCCAACACAATATGCCGAAGTGCTGGTAAAACGTATGGAAGCAGCTGGTGCTGAAGCTTATCTAGTCAACACTGGTTGGAACGGCAGCGGTAAACGCATCTCGATTCAAGATACCCGCGCCATCATTGACGCTATCTTAGATGGTTCGATTGAGAAGGCAGCAACCAAGCATATTCCAATCTTCAATCTTGAAGTGCCAACCTCACTACCTGGTGTGAACCCAACCATTCTCGACCCACGCGATACTTACGTGGATCCTCTACAATGGACAAGCAAAGCCGAAGATCTCGCCTCGCGCTTTATCAATAACTTTGCCAAGTATACTGATAACGCAGAAGGTAAAGCATTAGTGGCCGCAGGCCCACAACTCGACTAAAACTGATAAGTCAGTAGCAAGCCCCTTTGATAAGGGGCTTTTTTTGTTGCTGCGTGAGGTAATTTGTTTCACTCTGTCGCAGGTAACGGTTTACGAGTAAGGACACCATGAACAAGGCTTTGGCATTGCTGATTGCGATCATCGCGCTATTTCTCACTTTCATGCTGGGTATGTTTGCACTGCTACATACCTCTTATGCTACTCCCGTTGCTCAAACTCTCGTTGAACGACTTTTGAAAGGAAACGTGACGTTTCAATCTCTTCAATACCAGTATCCTTTGCATTTTCAGTTCAACCAATTAACACTGCGGCAAAATAAGCAGTACATCCCGATAGAGCAAGCCGATATTTGGCTCAGCCCACAGCTCATTCGCGACCAAAAAATCGCCGTTGATAGCGTGCTACTTAGTGGTATCAGTCTACAAAATGGCCTTCCTACCGATTTGCGATCATGGCCCATTTCGGTGAGCCAAATCGCGCTCAATCACGCCGACATCGCCCAACAAGGTTGGCTAGCGCGCGGTGTTAACCTACAGATTAAAAATCCACATTGGTCGGATGATCCAACAGCTCTGCCTTTCGGCGAGATACAACTCTCAGCTGAACAATTTTATTGGCAAGGAGAAGCGCTGAATAACCTACTGCTCGATATGGATTACAAACCTGCCAACAGCACCGTCTATGGGCTCTCGTTGTCATGGCGCGGCGCGGCTATTTCAGGTCAAGCCGAGCAGTATCCTCAAGGTTGGTCGCTGATCAATGTGACACTGGAAAAACTCAATCTTAGCCGAGATATGAGTCATTCCTTACGCCAATCGGGTTGGTTTCAGCTCTTTGACAAAATAGACCATATCAATAGCTTAGATATTTTAAACAGTCAGATCGAGCTTGCGGATATCAGCTTGCGTAACGTCGATATTTCGCTGGAGAACATTTATCCACACAGCAATATTTGGCAGCAGCAACAAGGTAAATTATCGCTGCGAGCCGACGATGCAACTTGGCTAGGTCAGCAGTGGGTGGAGCCGACCTTTAGCCTGCGCACCGAGCCGGGTAAACTGATCATTGAGGATTTTAGTAGTGAATTTAAGCAAGGTGATATTCAATGGGCGGGTGTTATCACCCCAACCTCAGCATCGCTGCAACAGCTCACTATTCGCGGTGTAAAATGGGTGAGCGAAAGCAAAGATGATTTTACGTCGCTGAGCCAGCATTGGCCGTGGGTTGATAACCTCACCATCGAGCAACTCACCATCGCCAATAGCCAACTCATTCAATTATTTGCGCCACCTTATTGGCAATTGTCTGGTGTCCATGCCAAAGGGAAGCAGTTAACTCTCGTAAAAGAAAAACGCTTGGGATTGTGGCAAGGCACGCTCAATATCAGCGCAAACAGCGCCAGCTACGATTCACTATTGAGCACGCAAAGCGTCGTTGAGATGCGCAGCGAGCAAAGCCAATGGTACCTAGATCGTTTATTCATGCCGTTAGAAAACGGTTATATCGATGCCACTGCGCGTTGGAATTTCCAAACGTTAAGTCAGCCTTGGCAAGCCAACATTCATGCCGATGGGCTACCGCTAGCTGTGCTCAATAAAGTCACCCAGCTTCCCTTTACCATAGAGGGTATCAGTGAATTGGAAGCGCAGGTCAACGGCCTCGCCGGAGACTACGCCACCTTCGCCCACTCCCTCACAGGTGAAGCAACGCTCAATATTCGACAAGGCATATTAACGCTAAGCGATCCTGAGCAAAACCTCAGCCATGAGCCGTTTACGCTCGAAGGTTTAGTCATTCACTCAGACAGAGGGCGGATGATGATTAATACAACGCCGCTGGTTGGAAAGACGCTCAAGGCAAACCTTGATGGTCACGTGGATTTGGTCAAGTTGGAGAAAGGACAACTTAACCTTAACCTCCAACAGATGTGCCGTGAGATGCACTTCGAACTGCTCCACAACACACAGCACACCATCTATTCGTGTGATCCAGAAACCGACACTTACTCAGCCAATGATGCGGCGGCTAACAATGCCTTGTAATTGGGGATCAACATATAGGTTCCCGTAAATTCAACGGCTGGTTTACCGCCACTGGTGATAGTGACATTGACGACGATACGCGCTTTACGTCCACTGGCTAAACGATCTAAATCGCCACTAATGCCATCCAATGAAGTGAAGGCTAAAGGGTTATGCACCACAGGGTGACGATAGCGGATGCGGCTATCAACCAAAACAATATCGCCATTCAGACTTCGCTCACGCATCAGCAACCATGCCATTCCCCATCCGGTCAAGGTGGCAAGGGTAAATGCCGAGCCTGCAAATAAGGTGTTGTGTGGGTTCAAATTCGGATTGAGCTGAGCGCTGCACTCAAATTGGTAGCCCGTATATTGAGTCACCTTAATGCCCATTTTTTCGCTGATAGGAATGTGCGTGGCCCAGCGTTCTTGCAGTTCAGTACACCATTCAGGTTTGCGAATCACATTGGCCATGGGATCAAGCGGTTTGACCATTTGTTGATGTCGAACCGGACCGCGTTCATCATTGAGCGAGCCCCGGCGTTCAAAGCCGTTCTTTTCATAAAATGCAATCGCATCTTCACGGGCGCTACAGACTAGGCGCTTTGCACCTTCTTGACGAGCCAGCGACTCTAGCGCCACCAGCACCAAAGAGCCCATACCTTTATTGCGACGGCTACTTTTAACCGCCATATAGCGAATTTGCCCTTCGCAATCTGGCGTAATGTACAAGCGACCAATGGCAATCGGTCGGTTACGACCATCGACAATCATCCTGTGATGGCTCATGCCATCATACTCATCGCGCTCCGAGCCGATCGGTAGATGCCATGGCTCACGCAGCATTTGCCAGCGAAAATGGTAGTATTTATTCAGTTGGTTGTCGGTACTTGGCGTAATCAGTTTAAACATTTGGTTATCCCTAAATCACAGCCTCTCATACTCCGCATGATCCCAACGAAGGAGGCTCTATCCATTTCTTTATTAAACCTGAAGCCAGAATGTCACTGGGCCATCATTAATCAGCGAGACTTTCATATCTTGTGCAAAGCGGCCACGCTGAGTTGGCAAAATGTGCTCACACAAATCCGAAAAGTAATCATACAGACGCTCAGCATCAGCAGGGTGTGCACCTTTTGAAAATCCGGCACGCGTCCCCTTTTTGGTATCGGCTGGCAATGTAAATTGAGACACCACTAAAACCTGACCGTTCACTTGTTGCACGTTCAAGTTCATTTTTCCCTCTTCATCTTCAAACACGCGGTACTGAGTCACGCGTTCGACTAGACGTTTGGCCTTTGCCTCATCGTCATCTCTTTCGACCCCAAGTAGCACCAGTAAGCCTTGATTGATTTCGCCAACCACTTCCCCATCAACACGTACCGCCGCTTCACTCACTCTCTGGATCAACGCTATCACTCTGATTTCCCTTTATCATTTGCTCGGAGATAGGCAATGAGTTTAGCATTTCTTGCTCATTGCCCCAGTGCTCTTTTTCACCCAAAGTCGCCGTCACCTCCGCCCCAACGAGCACAATCATCCAGCATAAGTAGACCCACACAAACAGGATAGGGATCGCCGCCAGTGCGCCGTAAATCAGTTGATAGGAGGGAAACTGAGTAATATAAGCAGCAAACCCTTTTTTACTGAACTCAAATAAAATAGCCGCCACCATTGCCCCGACCAAGGCGTGTGAAAGATGCACTTTTTTATTCGGCACCAGCAGGTACAAACCGACAAAAGCAGAGAATGACAAAATAAAAGGTAGCCAGCGCAGCAACAAATTATAAGCACCAGAGAGTGCTTCGCTGTCAATAATCTTGAGTGAGGTAATATACGAGGTTGCCGCAATACTCGCGCCGACTAAAATTGGCCCGAGCGTAAGAACCATCCAATACATTGAAAAAGAGAGCACCATGCGCCGTTTATCTTTAACTCGCCAAATGTAGTTTAAATTCTTGTCAATATTAGAAATCAGCATTAAAGCTGCAACGAATAAAAATACCCCGCCCACGGCCGTCATCTTACCTGTATTCGCGATAAATTCGAGCAACGCCTCTCGCACTACATCGCCTGCGGCAGGCACAAAATGGGTGATCACAAAATCTTGAATAACCATACCGACATTGGCAAAAATAGAAAATGAGGAGAGAATTGATAACAGCACGGTAAGCATAGGTACGATCGACAACAACGTGATATAAGCCAAATAGCCCGCATTAACATTGACGCGGTCATGATCCATCCGGCTGAGTAAATAACGCGTAAACAGTAAACATTGTTTGCCAAGCTTTTTGATTTTCAAATGCCTTCTCCCTGCTTATTTTTATCATCAATCACCATTCTATACCTAAAACTGACTATATTGCAGATAAGCAAAGGGCGAGAAGTACACTCCTCGCCCTTAGATTAACTCGTTAACTTATACCATGACGGTATTAGCCACGGCTTGCACGTTTACGATCATTTTCAGTCAAATGACGTTTACGGATACGAATGCTCTGTGGGGTCACTTCCACTAGTTCATCGTCGTCAATAAACTCAAGTGCTTGCTCAAGTGTAAACTTGATTGCAGGTGACAATACTTGCGCTTCATCAGTACCAGAAGCACGAACGTTTGTCAGCTGCTTGCCTTTCAGGCAGTTCACTGTTAGGTCGTTAGAACGGTTGTGGATACCGATCACTTGTCCTTCGTACACTTCATCTGCGTGCTCAGTAAATAGGCGACCGCGCTCTTGTAGGTTGAACAGAGCGTAAGTCAACGCTTTACCTGTCGCGTTAGAGATCAACACGCCGTTGTTACGTTGACCAATGTTACCGCCTTTGTGTAGGCCGTAATGATCAAACGTATGGTAAAGCAAACCTGAACCTGAGGTTAAGGTCATGAATTCTGTTTGGAAACCAATCAAACCGCGAGAAGGCATCATGAAATCAAGACGCACACGGCCTTTGCCGTCTGGAGTCATGTTCGTCAGCTCACCTTTACGTAGGCCGATTTTCTCCATCACGCCGCCTTGGCTCTCTTCCATCACATCGATCGTTACGGTTTCGAACGGTTCCATTTTCTGGCCGTCTTCTTCCTTCAAAATAACTTCAGGACGAGAAACCGCAAGTTCAAAGCCTTCACGACGCATGTTCTCAATCAGGATTGATAGGTGAAGCTCACCACGACCTGAAACGCGGAAGCGATCTGGGTTGTCGGTTTCTTCAACACGCAATGCTACGTTATGAACAAGCTCTTTTTGCAGACGCTCAAGGATATTACGTGAAGTCACGTATTTACCTTCTTTACCTGCAAACGGTGAGGTATTGACTTGGAAAGTCATGGTCACTGTCGGTTCATCAACGGATAGCGGCACCATGGCTTCAACACAGTTTTGGTCACAAATGGTGTCTGAAATTTTCAGCTCACCTAAACCTGTTACCGCAATGATGTCACCAGCGTTAGCTTGTTCAACTTCGTTACGCTCAAGGCCAAGATAACCCAGAACTGTACCAACTTTACCGTTACGTTTCTTACCATCAGCGCCGACAACTGTTACTTGTTGGTTCGCTTTTACGCTACCACGAGTCACACGACAAACACCGATAACACCAACGTAAGAGCTGTAATCAAGTTGAGAAACTTGCATTTGTAGTGGGCCATCAAGGTCAACTTGTGGTGACTCTACATTGTCAACGATCGCTTGGAACAAAGGTTCCATGTTTTCGCCAACTTCACCTTCGTTAAGTGTCGCCCAACCGTTCAGTGCAGAGGCATAAACCACTTTAAAGTCGAGCTGCTCATCCGTTGCACCAAGGTTGTCGAACAGATCGAACACTTGATCCATAACCCAATCAGGGCGAGCGCCAGGACGGTCAATTTTGTTAATAACAACGATTGGTTTCAAACCGTGAGCAAAGGCTTTTTGTGTTACGAAGCGAGTTTGTGGCATTGGGCCATCAACCGCATCAACAATCAGCAAAACAGAGTCAACCATTGACATGATACGTTCAACTTCACCACCGAAGTCGGCGTGTCCTGGAGTATCTACGATGTTGATACGGAAATCATTCCAGTTAATGGCTGTATTTTTTGCAAGGATAGTGATACCGCGCTCTTTCTCGATATCGTTCGAGTCCATGACCCGCTCTTCCGTATTACCGCGAGACTCTAACGTACCTGACTGTTGCAGCAGTTTATCAACCAACGTTGTTTTACCGTGGTCAACGTGTGCGATGATCGCGATATTTCTTAATTTATCAATCTGTGGAGTAGCCATGGATTTTGCTTCACTTATTAAGGGAGTAACTCGCTTCGGCATGAGGCCGCAACGAGCATAGAACTTGATTAAAAAAACGGTCAATAATGTACCAGATTTTGGCGAAAAACCTAGAAATATGTGATCTATCGCGCTGATTTTCGCTCACCACAAGCTTAGTCCGCTACTTGCTTTAAAACAAATTGCATCAAAATGGACTAAATCAGCATTGACAAGCCTAGTAAACCTAGGCTGAATAGTGTGCGCTTTGGTAGTTAATGGTGCAACATAAAACTCAAGGCACCAAAATAGTGCAAATAAGGATCTTTTTGGTGCAGAGAAGCATTTAAATTCGACAAAGAACAACCAAAACACTTGAAATTAAAGGATTAATTTAATTGGCACGAATTTAGCTTTATTAGAAACAGCATCGATTAATAAGTTTAGAATGAAATTAATCAATGCTAGTTTCAATTCGATTCGGGCCATTACCGCTTTAATAACACTGGAGGTTATCCAAGATGTCAGTAGAAAACGTTCTATCGCTGATCCAAGAAAACGAAGTTAAGTTTGTTGACCTGCGCTTTACCGACACGAAAGGCAAAGAGCAACATATCTCTATTCCTGCTCATCAAGTCGACGCAGACTTCTTCGAAGAAGGTAAGATGTTCGATGGTTCATCCGTTGCTGGCTGGAAAGGAATCAATGAGTCTGACATGGTGATGATGCCTGATGCATTAAGTGCAGTTCTTGACCCGTTCACAGAAGACGCAACACTTAACATTCGTTGTGACATTCTAGAGCCTGCAACCATGCAAGGCTACGATCGTGACCCACGCTCTATCGCAAAACGCGCAGAAGATTACATGCGTTCAACAGGTATCGCAGATACCGTTCTTATCGGTCCAGAGCCAGAGTTCTTCCTTTTTGATGACGTGAAATACACCAACAATATGTCTGGTGCCTCATTCAAAATTGATGATATCGAAGCGGCTTGGAACACTGGCGCTGAAATTGAAGGTGGTAACAAAGGTCACCGCCCTGGTGTGAAAGGTGGTTATTTCCCTGTTGCACCGGTTGACTCATCACAAGACATCCGTTCAGCCATGTGTTTGATCATGGAAGAGATGGGCCTCGTCGTTGAAGCTCACCACCATGAAGTAGCGACTGCAGGTCAAAACGAAATCGCCACTCGCTTTAATACGCTAACTACTAAAGCCGATGAGATCCAAATCTACAAATACGTGGTGCACAACGTTGCGCACGCCTTTGGTAAAACAGCAACCTTCATGCCTAAGCCTCTTGTTGGCGACAACGGTTCAGGTATGCACGTTCACCAATCTCTTGCAAAAGATGGTGTAAACCTATTTGCTGGTGACAAGTACGGCGGTCTATCTGACTTAGCGCTTTACTACATTGGCGGTATCATCAAGCACGCACGTGCCATCAACGCATTTGCTAACCCATCAACAAACTCGTACAAGCGCCTTGTCCCTGGGTTTGAAGCACCGGTAATGCTAGCTTACTCGGCTCGTAACCGTTCTGCGTCTATCCGTATTCCAGTAGTACCAAGCCCGAAAGCACGTCGTATCGAAGCTCGTTTCCCAGATCCAGCAGCAAACCCATACCTAGCGTTTGCCGCTCTTCTTATGGCTGGTCTTGATGGTATCAAGAACAAGATCCATCCAGGAGAAGCGATGGATAAAGATTTGTACGACCTACCAGCAGAAGAAGCCGCTGAGATTCCAAAAGTAGCCGAGTCACTTGAAGTGGCACTAAAAGCACTGGATGAAGATCGTGAATTCCTGACCGCTGGCGGCGTATTCTCTGATGATTTCATCAACTCATACATCACGCTAAAAGCAAAAGATGTAGAACGCGTCAACATGGCCGTTCACCCACTAGAATTTGAATTGTACTACTCGGTATAATTCTTAGCTTTAGTACAAAATGTAACTTAGGTTACGGATTTATTAGGCTCGCCTCGCAGGTGAGCCTTTTTCATATTTGGGGTTAATTCCGGACGTCGTAACATTAGCGTTACAACAATAACGGCACTCAAAAGCTGATACCCTTAACGTGAAAACATCTCTATATAGGGGGATGACTGTGAATCTGATCCGAACTTTACTCCTAACACTCATCATGCTTTATTCTGCGACTTCAATTGCACAAAACGTCTATACGTGGGTGGATGCGAATGGCGTGTTGCATCTTAGCGATGTCCCACAAGATAAGGGAGCAAAGCAAATTTCGATTCCTGATTTTCAGGCCGATGCGCCTGAGCCAACCTTTGAAACCTCTCACCCCGTCACTGACCTCACCAAAGAGCCGCCACTGGAAAAATCCGCAACCCATGTCAACAAAATAGAACCGCTGACCATTGCAATTCGCTCTCCGGCTGACGATGAAACCTTACGCAGCAATGCGGGCGTTATTTCAATCAACGCCGAACTCAATCGCAACTTAACCGTCAATGAACAGTTGCAATTGGTCATGAATGACAAGGCCTATGGCGCCCCCGCCACTCAACCTACTTGGACGCTGAAAAATCTAGATAGAGGAACGCATCGCTTTTTAATTCAAGTAGTTGTAAACGGCAAGATTATTGCATCGTCTAACCCTGTGACGGTGCATTTACATCGAGCCAGCATCAAGTGATGAACTCTTCGCCAATAAGCTCGATATAACAACAGGTTTCACTTTTTCTTCTGACACCGATGCGCCATACTTAGCCATGCGATGCACCAAAGTTGTGCATTGCATCATTTGGGAACACGGACAAGGATGAAAACGTGAATTGTGAGCTAAGCCAAACGATTTTAAATAATATCGTTACCGCCACCTTGATGCTCGATGAGTCTCTTTGTATTCGTTATGCCAATCCAGCGGCTGAACAACTCTTCTCCCAAAGTGCTAAGCGAATTATCAACCAACCACTGTCAAAACTCATCCAGCACGCTTCTCTTGATTTAGCGCTGCTTTCTCAGCCGTTGCAAAGTGGCCAAAGTATTACTGATAGCGATGTCACGTTTGTGGTCGATGGTAAGCCACTGATGCTGGAAGTGACCGTGAGCCCTATATCTTGGCAACGCGAGCTGATGCTTTTGGTCGAAATGCGCAAAATTGGCCAACAACGACGGTTAACACAAGAGCTCAATCAGCACGCCCAACAGCAAGCGGCAAAACTCTTAGTTCGCGGGCTGGCGCATGAAATTAAAAACCCATTAGGTGGGCTACGCGGCGCGGCGCAACTGCTAGAAAAGATGTTGCCGGACCACAGTCTCACTGAGTACACCCAAATTATTATTGAACAAGCCGATCGACTGCGCGCTCTTGTTGACCGTTTGCTCGGCCCACAAAAACCAGGCAAGAAGTGCTCTGAAAATCTCCATGTAATTTTGGAAAAAGTCCGCCAATTGGTTGAGCTAGAAGCCAGCACACACTTGGTGATTGAACGAGATTATGACCCCAGCTTGCCCGATATTTTGATGGATACCGATCAAATCGAGCAGGCATTACTGAATATCGTCAGCAATGCGGCACAGATTTTATCTCATGATCCGCATGGTAAAATCACACTTCGCACCAGAACAGTGCACCAAGCCAATATTCACGGACAGCGCCATAAGTTAGTGGCACGCATAGAAATCAGCGATAACGGCCCAGGCATTCCTACCGAATTACAAGACACACTGTTTTACCCCATGGTCAGCGGCCGTGAAGGTGGAACGGGGCTGGGTCTTTCTATCTCACAAAACCTGATCGATCAGCACAATGGAAAAATCGATGTTGAAAGCTGGCCAGGTCGAACCACATTTACTATTTATTTACCCATTTGACCGATGTCAGATTGGGTTTGCTGCTAAGGAATAAACATTATGAGTAAAGGATACGTTTGGGTGGTGGACGATGATAGTTCGATCCGCTGGGTGATGGAAAAAACGCTCTCATCAGCCAACATAAAATGCGAAACGTTTTCCGATGCCGAAAGTGTGTTACTGGCGCTAGAAAGAGAAACGCCCGATGTGCTCGTTTCCGATATTCGCATGCCGGGCATGAATGGTATTGAGCTGCTAAACCAAGTTCATTCACGATCTCCTGAGTTGCCCGTCATCATCATGACTGCCCACTCAGATCTTGATGCCGCGGTGAATGCCTATCAAAAGGGTGCTTTTGAGTATCTGCCTAAACCTTTTGATGTCGATGAAACCCTCACCTTGGTTGAACGTGCCATTGCGCATAGTCAGGAGCAGCGCAAAGAACAATCCAATCAACAAATTGGCGTTGATAGTACACCGGAAATCATTGGAGAAGCCCCTTCAATGCAAGAGGTATTTCGGGCGATTGGCCGTTTATCACGTTCCTCAATCTCAGTCTTGATCAATGGTGAATCAGGAACCGGGAAGGAGTTAGTCGCTCACGCGCTTCATCGCCATAGCCCACGCGCCCAAAAACCGTTTATTGCCCTCAATATGGCCGCAATTCCAAAAGATCTCATCGAGTCAGAGCTGTTTGGTCATGAGAAAGGAGCATTCACTGGTGCAAACAGTGTCCGCCAAGGGCGTTTTGAGCAGGCCAATGGTGGCACCCTATTCTTAGATGAAATTGGCGATATGCCGCTCGACATTCAAACTCGGCTACTGCGTGTTTTAGCCGATGGTCAGTTTTACCGTGTAGGAGGGCATTCAGCAATCAAAGTGGATGTACGCATTGTCGCCGCCACTCACCAAAACTTAGAAAAACTCGTTCATCAAGGAAAGTTTCGTGACGACCTTTTTCACCGTCTCAATGTCATTCGTATTCATATCCCAGCACTGCGTGAGCGAAGCCAAGATATAGAAAAACTGACCAAGCACTTTCTCGCCTCTGCAGCAAAAGAATTAGGCGTAGAAATGAAAACGCTGCATCCTAAGAGCATTGAAATTTTGAATCGTCTTGAGTGGCCGGGAAACGTACGACAACTTGAAAATATGTGTCGCTGGTTAACTGTAATGGCCAGTGGCAGCGAGGTGCTACCCAGTGATCTTCCTTCCGAATTATTGTCGGAAAAGAAAAATAGTGACTTTGATAGTGCTATAAGTTGGCAACAACAACTCGCAAGTTGGGCTAAATCTTCATTAGCTTCAGGAGAAACAGAGCTGCTTTCTTATGCACTTCCTGAATTTGAACGTATACTTTTGGAAGCAGCACTTCATCACACCAATGGTCACAAACAAGACGCAGCTAAGGTGCTTGGGTGGGGGCGCAATACGTTGACAAGGAAGTTAAAAGAACTTTACTGATAATTTTTTAATGATCAGGTGCAGTGATTCACTTTCTGGCACAATGCAATCACCCACCACCTTGCGTGTTTTACCGATAATTTGTATGGATGCAGAAGACACGACATGTCATTTACGAATCAAATAACGTTGAAAACAGCCGTTGTTCTACCATTTGTTATGATTTTCCTCATAACGATTGGAGTGATTGTGGGTGTACAAAAATACAGTTATGAAGAGATGGTTGATGACATTAGCAGCAAGCAGCTTTCATCATTAAATGCCAATGTAGAGCAGCGACTGATCAGTTTTCTCGATGAACCTTTTCAAGCCAGCCTCGCTTTAAGCCACACGATCGGCTTTAGTCAGTTCTATTCTGCGGACGATGTCAGTAAAGTAGAAGGATATCTGCTTGCCAGTTTTGAAACGCTTTATCGACCGCTAGAACAAATTGATGTGATCGGATTTGGTGGCGAACAGGCGGAGTACGTGGGCTTTCGCAAAGAGATTGGTGATAGTTTTACCTTGATGGTGAAAGATAATCGAACTCAGCAAAACTTGGTGATCTACTCAGGAAAAACCATCAATCAAGATATTCGCTCCACCATTGCCGATTATGATCCAAGAACTCGCCCCTGGTATACTCCAGTTGCACAAAGTTTAAGCCCAAGTTGGTCGCCAATCTACACTAATGTTGATGAACGCCAAGAGATCACGCTCTCTGCTTTAGCACCCGTTTTCTCTATGAACAAATTCATCGGTGTTTTGGTGACTGATGTGAAAATCGATACGTTCAATGCCTTTCTGGCCTCGCTGCAACAGAAAACTCATGCCAACGTGTATATTATTGATCCAGAAAAAAGATTGGTGGCTCACTCCAATACCAGCACCGTTGTCTCTTGGGGGACTGAACTGTCGGCAAAAGGAGAGCGACTACTGGCTATCGAAAATGCCAACCCAGTGATCCAAGCCAGTGCACATTATATTGATAACCATGACAAAATGCTGTCAGCAACACTCAACAAATTCGAAACGGTAGTTGATGGCACCCGCTATTTTAATCATCTCACTCCCTTTAAAGATAAACATGGCATCGAATGGTTTATTGGCGTCTCGATTTCAGAAACCGATCTACTTGGTCGATTGCCAGAAAACCAACAAAACAGTTGGATTATTGGCGGCATTGTCAGCCTTATCGGCATTGGTATAGGGCTCATTGCCTTTAATCGAATCACCACTCCAATTACCGCCACCGCGGCTGCTGCTCAGCATCTAGCAAAAGGGGATTGGGAAAGTAACATGCCGAAAGCTGGCAATATTTATGAAACGAGTTTGCTTGTTTATTCATTCAATGAAATGGCCAACAACCTAAAAGCCTCATTTAAGGCATTGCATTCCCAATTGATCTACGATTCCCTAACCAAGCTCTATAGCCGTGAAGGTTTAATTGATAACTTTAGTCAATTAAATCAAATTAATGGCAGCCTATTGCTTATCGGCATCGATAAATTCAGAGATATTAATGACAGCTTGGGACATCAGCAAGGTGACTTACTATTACAAATTATTGCTGAAAAATTACGCACATTATTTGCAAGCACCTCATGTATTGCTCGTACAGGTGGTGATGAATTCGCTATTTACATCCCCTCTTTACAACAAAAGAATGAAGCCCAATCCGCGGCTAACAGCATATTACAAATGTTTGCTGTCCCATTCTCAATGCATAATGAAAAAGTGGTCGTCAATGCCTCCATTGGCATCGTGCTTCCTAATGACACACTCCATACTATGGCGCTATGGTTACGTAATGGTAGCATCGCACTCAGCCACGCCAAGCAAGAGCGCTCAAGGATCTGCTATTACTCTCCAGAGATGGACGATGTTTCTCGTAAACGTACGCAAATGCTCACTCAAATTAAGCTTGCCATAGAGAACAAAGAATATATTCCGTATTATCAACCAATTGTAAACTTATCAACGGGAGATATCATCGGAGCTGAAGCCTTGGCACGCTGGGTGACACCAAGCGGTGATATCATTCCCCCCTTGGAATTCATTCCTATCGCTGAAGAAAGCGGCTTTATTGGCCTGATTGGTGAGCAAATCTTGTATCAAGCGTGTTTTGACACGATGCAAGGCATCAAGATGGGTAAATGGGGATCGACGTTTAAAATGCACGTCAACCTCTCAGTGAACCAGCTATCTCAACCTCAGTTTGTTCATGAACTCAAAGCGACTTTGGAAAGAACGGGGCTTGAACCCAATAACCTCGCTTTAGAGATCACAGAATCAAGAATTGTTGATAACGACCCAGTTATTTTAGCAAACATGAACAAACTCAAAGAGCTGGGCATCCATATCGCGATAGATGATTTTGGTACTGGATACAGCTCCCTTTCTTATTTACATCAACTTCCATTCGATTGTCTAAAAATAGACAGGGCGTTTGTATCGCAGCTCGAACAGACAAATCTCAGTAGCTCAGTCGTTGCGGCAATCATCAACATGACTCGTGGGTTTAATGTCGAAATTGTAGCAGAAGGTATTGAAACCAAAGAGCAAGTCCATCTCCTAACCATGCTTAACTGCACTCAGGGACAAGGCTTTCTGTTTAGTAAAGCCATCCCTTTTAACGAATGGTCAACAGATATGGTAAACATAAAAGCCAAATAAACAGAATTGGGTGATTTAATACTCTTTGCTAGCTGACACTGGCCACATTGATTTTTATACTTGATGCCATACACACTTTCGGAAAAACATAATGATAACTAAAAACCTACCGCTTACTGATTTGCATCGCCATCTTGACGGCAACATTCGAACCAAAACTATCTTAGAACTAGGGCAACGATTTGGTGTAGCGCTGCCAGCTGGCAACATAGAAGAGCTCACACCTCATGTACAAATCGTCGAAGCAGAACCATCATTGGTCGCCTTTCTATCAAAACTTGATTGGGGAGTTGCCGTATTGGGTGATCTCGATGCTTGCCGAAGAGTCGCCTACGAAAATGTCGAAGATGCCTTAAATGCTCAAATTGATTATGCCGAGCTGAGGTTCTCTCCTTACTATATGGCTATGAAACATCAACTGCCTATCGCTGGCGTTGTTGAGGCTGTAGTTGATGGGGTACAAGCGGGCGTTCGAGACTTCGGTATTCAGGCTAACCTAATAGGAATTATGAGCCGCACTTTTGGCACCGATGCTTGTCAGCAGGAGCTAGACGCTATTTTGACTCAAAAACAGCACATTGTTGCAGTCGACTTGGCAGGCGATGAACTTGGGCAGCCGGGCGAGCGATTTATTTCTCACTTTAAACAAGTACGAGATGCAGGACTAAGAGTTACAGTACACGCTGGAGAAGCAGCGGGCTCAGAAAGTATGTGGCAGGCAATTAAAGAGCTAGGTGCAGAACGCATTGGACACGGAGTAAAAGCCGTCCATGACCCTAAGCTAATGGATTATCTTGCCAAACATCGTATTGGCATTGAGTCTTGCCTAACGTCAAACTTCCAAACGAGCACAGTAAACTCTCTTGCTCATCATCCTATAAAACAGTTTTTAGAGCACGGGATACTTGCTTGTTTAAATACTGATGACCCAGCGGTTGAAGGTATTGAACTTCCACATGAATATGAAGCTGTAGCACTTCAAGCAGGCCTTTCTCAAGAGCAGATCAGACAAGCGCAAATTAACGGATTAGAATTAGCCTTTCTTTCAGACTCAGATAAAAAAGCACTGTCAGCTAAAGCCGCTTTGCGTAGCTAAATCTCCTGAACCATGTCTCTCTAGCCGATGTTTAATACATCGGCTTTTTTATACCTAAGACATAGAGACCGAAAAGAATAAGAATAGATTGAACAAAGTGTAGCTACCACACGACTGTCCTGAGAGTGATAAAAAATAAAATGCTATTTTGCTCAAACGAAAAAGCCCTGCTATTACTAG
>NZ_CAWNHY010000256.1:0-21379 GCF_963874335.1 Vibrio sp. V10_P2A27P122
GTATGCCAATTACCAGCACGACTTTATAGTAGTGTTCGGTAAGGTGGATACGTCATCTTACTCTTCCGACTAAAAAAATTAAGGACAACATGATGGCGGACTTTCCAACGATTGAAGCATATGTCGGGCAAACGCCTTTAGTTCGCTTGCAGCGACTGGCGGCTCACACCTCAAGCACCGTATTGGTCAAGCTAGAAGGCAATAACCCAGCAGGTTCAGTCAAAGATCGCCCAGCACTCAATATGATAGTGCAAGCAGAGCGTCGCCAAGAGATCCAACCGGGCGATACCATCATTGAAGCGACCAGCGGCAACACGGGTATTGCGCTGGCAATGGCGGCCGCCATCAAAGGCTACAAAATGATTTTAATCATGCCGGATAATGCCACCCAAGAGCGTAAAGACGCGATGAAAGCGTATGGTTGTGAGCTCATTTTAGTCAGCAAAGAGCAAGGCATGGAAGGAGCGCGCGATTTAGCATTAAAAATGCAAAGTGAAGGCAAAGGAAAAGTACTCGATCAATTCAATAACCCCGACAACCCGCAAGCTCATTTCGATTCTACTGGCCCAGAAATTTGGCAACAAAGCCACGGGGAAATCACCCACTTTGTCTCAAGTATGGGCACAACGGGCACCATCATGGGCACTTCTCGCTATCTAAAAACGCAAAATCCAGAGATAAGCATTGTCGGTTTACAACCAGCAGAAGGCAGTGCAATTCCGGGAATTCGCCGCTGGCCTCAAGCTTATTTACCCGGTATTTTTGAATCATCACGTGTTGATGTGGTACTCGATATCGAAGAGCAAGATGCCATCAATACGGCTCGTGCTTTGGCAACCCAAGAAGGCATTTGCGCTGGCGTCAGCTCTGGAGGCGCCGTTTTCGCTGCGTTACAAATCGCGCAACAAAATCCAGGAGCGGTGGTCGTCGCCATCATTTGCGATCGAGGCGATCGTTATCTCTCATCCGGTCTTTTTTCTTAGATCTAATCTCCACCCCAACGGGCTAATCAGTGCTGAACGCGCTCATCACTTTTTAGCCCTTGGCTTTGCTTCCACATCAGCATCCCTTGATTGCTCAGCAATAGCGAAGTTTGTTATCCTCTCCAACTATTTAAATGCATGCTCTGACGATTCTTTCTAACTCATGTCAGAGCTAAGGCCGCTGCCATTCCTGTAGGGTGGTCATTTTCACAGTCAGCCATTGATAATCGAGTGACGAATAACATGAGCAAATCCAGCGCATCTTCCGCCGAGTCTTCACCACAGCACACCCCGATGATGCGGCAATATCTGCAATTGAAAGCCGAAAACCCCGATATTCTGCTCTTTTATCGGATGGGCGATTTCTACGAGCTGTTTTACGATGACGCTAAACGCGCATCGCAATTGCTGGAAATATCACTCACCAAACGCGGTGCTTCTGCGGGTGAGCCTATTCCAATGGCGGGCGTTCCCTATCACGCCGTGGAAGGTTACTTAGCGAAATTGGTACAGCAAGGCGAATCCGTCGCGATTTGTGAACAAATTGGCGATCCTGCCACCAGCAAAGGCCCCGTTGAGCGTAAAGTGGTGCGGATTGTCACGCCCGGTACGGTCACGGATGAAGCCTTGCTCTCTGAGCGAGTCGATAACTTAATTGCTGCCATCTACCACCACGATGGTCGCTTTGGCTACGCAACCTTAGACATCACTTCAGGGCGCTTCCAACTGAGTGAGCCAGAAACCGAAGAGGCGATGGCCGCCGAACTGCAACGCACCGCACCACGCGAACTGCTCTTCCCTGAAGATTTCACGCCAGTCACTTTAATGGGCAACCGCAAAGGAAACCGTCGCCGCCCTATTTGGGAATTTGAGTTAGAGACAGCAAAACAGCAGTTGAACCAGCAATTTGGTACGCGTGATTTGGTCGGTTTTGGCGTAGAACAGGCTAAACTGGGCTTATGCGCCGCTGGCTGCTTGATTCAATACGTGAAAGATACGCAGCGCACTGCACTGCCTCATATTCGTTCGCTGACGTTTGATCGCCAAGATCACTCGGTGATCTTAGATGCCGCCACGCGCCGTAATTTAGAGATCACGCAGAACTTGTCCGGTGGCTTTGATAACACCTTAGCGGAAGTGCTCGATCACTGCGCCACCCCAATGGGCAGCCGCATGCTCAAACGCTGGTTACACCAACCGATGCGCTGTATTGATACGCTGAATCAACGCCTTGATGCGATCGGCGAGTTGAAACAGCTTGCTCTGTTTAGTGAATTACAACCTGTGCTGAAACAGATTGGCGATATTGAACGTATTCTTGCTCGTTTGGCATTGCGTTCCGCTCGCCCAAGAGACTTAGCACGCCTGCGACATGCGATGCAGCAATTGCCGCAGCTCAGTGAAATACTGCAACCCTTATCACAACCCCACTTAGTTCAGTTAACTCATCATGTACAGCCATTGGATAAGCTGTGCACACTGCTTGAGCGAGCGATCAAAGACAACCCACCAGTTGTGATTCGTGATGGTGGCGTGATTGCCGATGGCTACAGCGCCGAACTGGATGAATGGCGTGATTTAGCCAACGGCGCAACCGAATACTTGAATAAATTAGAAGCTGAAGAGCGCGAACGTCACGGCATTGATACGCTAAAAGTCGGCTACAACGCGATTCACGGTTTCTACATTCAAGTCAGCCGTGGCCAGAGTCACCTTGTTCCTCCCCACTATGTGCGCCGCCAAACACTGAAAAATGCCGAGCGGTATATTATTGCCGAGCTAAAAGCGCATGAAGATAAAGTGCTCAACTCGAAATCAAAAGCACTAGCAGTGGAAAAGCAGCTTTGGGAAGAGTTATTTGACTTATTGTTGCCTCATTTAGAGCAGATGCAAAACCTTGCATCTGCTCTATCGCAGCTCGATGTGTTGCAAAACCTTGCCGAGCGCGCTGAAAGCTTAGATTACTGTCGCCCGACCTTGAGTAAAGAGCCAGCGATCCATATTCAAGCGGGCCGTCACCCTGTCGTTGAGCAAGTGATGAATGAACCCTTCATTGCCAACCCAATTGAGCTCAATCCGCAACGAAAAATGTTGATCATTACCGGGCCTAACATGGGCGGTAAATCGACCTACATGCGCCAAACTGCATTGATTACTTTATTAGCGCATATCGGTTGCTATGTGCCAGCAGAAGCAGCACACATCGGTTCGATTGACCGCATCTTCACCCGTATTGGTGCATCGGACGATCTCGCCTCTGGTCGCTCTACTTTCATGGTTGAAATGACCGAAACTGCCAACATTTTGCATAATGCGACACAAAATAGCTTGGTATTGATGGATGAAATTGGCCGCGGCACCAGTACCTATGATGGGTTATCACTGGCTTGGGCAAGTGCACAATGGCTCGCAAGCCAAATTGGCGCGCTAACGCTATTTGCCACTCATTATTTTGAACTGACCGAGCTGCCAAACCAGCTACCTCACTTAGCCAACGTGCATTTAGATGCCGTGGAACATGGCGATAGCATTGCCTTTATGCATGCGGTTCAAGAAGGGGCGGCAAGTAAATCTTACGGCCTAGCAGTGGCAGGTCTTGCTGGCGTGCCTAAAACAGTGATCAAAAACGCGCGCGCTAAACTGTCGCAGCTCGAGTTATTGAGCCAACAGCAGCCCAATGGCAGCAAAAGCTCAACCGTAGATATTGCTAATCAACTCAGTTTGATCCCAGACCCAAGCGAAGTCGAACAGGCATTAGCAGCTATTGATCCTGACGATCTAACGCCTCGCCAAGCGTTAGAAGCACTTTATCGCTTGAAGAAGCTAATGTAACAATCTGATATTAAAAATAAAAAAGGCATCGATTTTAAGTCGGTGCCTTTTGTGCTTTTATGCAATAGTTTTATAAATCAACGGTTTTATAAATCAATGGTTCTATGAGTCAAGGTCTTGTTGAACCAACCTTTAGTCGTATTCAACATTAAACAGTGCTTCCATGTTCAAGCCTTGTTTAACCAAGATCTCTCTCAAACGACGTAGACCTTCCACTTGAATTTGACGAACTCGTTCACGGGTTAAGTTAATTTCGCGCCCGACTTCTTCTAAGGTGGACGGTTCATAACCTAATAGTCCAAAACGGCGTGCAAGTACCTCTTTTTGTTTTGGGTTCAGTTCATCTAACCAATTCAGTAGTGATTCACGGATATCATCATCTTGCGTAGAAATTTCAGGATCAGAGTTGTTCGTATCTGGGATGATATCGAGTAGTGCTTTGTCACCATCGCCGCCAATCGGTGTATCAACAGAACTGATACGCTCGTTCAGACGTAGCATTTTACTGACATCTTCTACTGGCTTATCCAGTTGGAACGCAATTTCTTCTGCGGTAGGTTCGTGATCTAACTTCTGCGACAGCTCGCGAGCCGTGCGAAGGTAGATATTCAACTCTTTAACGACATGAATTGGCAAACGGATAGTGCGCGTTTGGTTCATTAATGCACGTTCAATGGTTTGACGGATCCACCAAGTAGCATAGGTTGAGAATCTAAAGCCACGTTCTGGATCAAATTTTTCTACCGCGCGGATCAAGCCTAAATTACCCTCTTCAATTAGATCGAGTAAAGCTAAGCCACGATTACCATAACGGCGAGAAATTTTAACGACCAAACGTAAGTTACTTTCGATCATGCGTTTACGAGCAGCTTCATCGCCTCTCAGTGAACGACGAGCATAAAGTACTTCTTCTTGGGCTGTTAATAATGGAGAAAAACCAATCTCGCTAAGATACATCTGTGTTGCATCTAAGCTTTTTGTTGACGCGTCAAATCCTTCTTTAGCATCTTCGATTTGAACATCGTCATCGCTTTGGCTTTTAGTGGTGGTGAGTTCTTCATCAACCTCAATCGAATCCATGATCTCTTGGTCTTCAAACTCTTCGACTTTCGTTACTGCATTGCTGATACTCATAGCGCCTCCCCCTGGCGAGCTAGCAAGACATTACTACTTTCTAATGTCGCTACATGACTCTTTCAAGTATGTTTACGGTAAGTAGCGTTTTGGATTCACCGACTTACCTTGATAACGAATTTCAAAGTGTAAACGAACACTGCTGGTTCCTGAGCTGCCCATGGTTGCTATTTTTTGGCCAGCTTTAACACTTTGTCCTTCTTTTACCAGTAACCGATCGTTATGAGCATAAGCACTGAGGTAGTTATCGTTATGTTTAACAATCACAAGATTGCCGTAACCTCTTAATGCATTTCCCGAATAGACAACGGTTCCTGCAGCAGTTGATAAAATGGATTGACCACGCTGTCCTGCGATATCGATCCCTTTATTTCCTTGATCGCCTGCTGAAAAGTTTTTAATTATTCTCCCTTGTGTCGGCCATAACCATTTTGAAACTTTATCATCTTTTGGTTTAGCAAAGGTTACATTAGCATTAACATTTTGCTTACCTTTTGAATCAACATACTCTTTTGATTTCGATTGTTCAACTACCTTAGGAGGATCTTTCTTTGCGACTTTGGTCGAAGAACTTGCGGCATTAGATCCACTATTTTGATTAGAGTTTTTACTCACTCCGTCTACAACCATTGGGGGGGAAACTAAGCCAGCCATTGTGCTCGAAGGGGTTGCAGCCACAATGACTTCTGTTACACCGTAAGCAGGAGGCGTGTAATTGGGGATCCATAATTTGAGTTTTTGACCGGGATGAATGGTGTAAGGTTTTTTTAAATTATTGAAACGGATCAAGTCGTTTACATTTTTATCTGTGACATAAGATATAAAATAGAGCGTATCGCCTTTTTGCACTTCGTAAAAACTGCCGCGATAACTACCACGAGGAATGGCATTATAGTCTTTATTGAGCCCAGAAACGGGTGCAGGAGTATGAGCAGCACATCCGATAAGGACGCTACTAATTAGCACCATTATTACTCTGTTTCTTAGGTTACTCATCATCACTAAGCTAAATCACCGGCAACTAAAGGAACAAAACGCACCATCTCAATGGTGTTAGAAATAAAATCATCGCCTTGGCGAACTATTTTCAATAACTGTTGCTCACTACTGCCGACAGGAATCACTAAACGGCCACCTTCCGCAAGCTGATCAAGCAGCGCATTTGGGACAAATTCGGCTGCCGCCGTAACAATGATCGCATCAAAAGGAGCTTTAGCATCCCAGCCCAACCAGCCATCACCATGCTTAGTGGAGACGTTATAAATATCAAGTTGCTTTAAACGACGCTTCGCGTCCCACTGCAATGACTTGATCCGTTCAATCGAATACACGTGCTCAACCAACTGGGCAAGCACAGCGGTTTGATAACCCGATCCTGTGCCAATTTCTAAGACCTTACTCTGCGGCTCAAGTTCTAAAAGCTGCGTCATTTTTGCCACAATGTAAGGTTGTGAAATCGTTTGTCCTTGGCCTATCGGCAAGGCATTGTTGTCATAGGCTTGATGCATCATCGCCTGAGAAACAAAGCTTTCTCTTGGCAAACAATGAATGGCATCCAAAACGGTTTGATCTTGGATACCATTCGCGATCAGAAATTCAATTAATCTGTCGGCATGTGGATTGGCCATTACCCTTTTTCCTTCAACCAGTTATCCATACTTGGCAGTGACTCATGAGCCGTGAGATCAACCTGCAACGGCGTCAAGGAGACATAGCCATGCTCAATCGCATAGAAATCAGTCCCTTGCCCTGCATCTTGCTCTTTACCCGGAGGACCTAACCAATAAATATCATGCCCACGAGGATCTTTCTGCTTAATCATACTTTCTGCGTGATGGCGAGCACCTAAACGCGTCACTTGAATACCCGCTAACTCCTCAAATGGACGATCTGGTACGTTCACATTCAATAATCGATTGGTTGGGATCGGGGCATTGAGATGCTGTTCGACCAACTGGCGTGCTATCTGGGCTGCCGTAGTAAAATTAGCCGTCCCGACCAGTGAAAACGCGATCGCTTGCACCCCAAGAAAGTGCCCTTCCATCGCCGCCGCAACCGTGCCCGAATAGAGCACGTCATCGCCCAAATTCGCACCATGATTGATGCCTGTCAGCACCAAATCAGGCAGATCATCTTTGAGCAGTTCATTGAGTGCAAAATGCACACAATCGGTTGGTGTGCCTTGCACTGAATAGGTATTGGGTGCAATGAGATCCACACGAAGCGGCTGCTCTAATGTCAGCGAATTGGAGGCTCCTGACCGATTACGATCCGGCGCGACAATCACGATCTCGGCGAGATCAGCCAGCGCGCGTGCTAGGGTATTTAAACCTTGCGCGTATACACCATCATCATTGCTTAATAAAATCTTCATCGAGTTTTTTCCTTAGAACTCGCGTTCAACCGCTATCTCTTCAACCAATTCGCGAATGACTGAGGTAGCAAAACTTCCTGCATCTAAATCAAAACGTAACGTCACATTGTCTTGTTCAACTGTCCAAGAAAGATTCTGAGGCTTAAGCATCAGCGCCCGGCGCTCATGACGCATACGATTGCTGCGGATCAGTGCCATCAAGTCAGGTTCAGCATCAAGGTGAACTTGTTCTAAATCTAAAGCCTCACCTTGCGTCGGTAGTGCGTTATCGCCCGCCAAAGCAGCACTTATTTGCACTTCATTCAATGCCAGTTTGTTATTGAGATCGGTAAGATTCGCCAAGGTAACTAAGGTCGTTTTCTCTCCCTCAAGTGCGATATCTCCTTCGATAAATTGGTGTAACTTATCTTGCTCGATACGGGCAGAGACAATTTGGTTGAAAATCCACGAACGGGCCGCCGAAAGATACAAACTGCGCTGATTTTGGTTACGTGAACGCACGTTCTCTTTTCCCCAGCGACGCGCTTCACTGAGGTTATTGCCGTGATTGCCAAAACGTTGGCTACCAAAATAATTAGGCACACCGTGCGTGGCGATGTGCTCTAATCGCGTCACGACTTCGGCGGTGTCGGTGACTTCAGAAAGCGTGATTTCAAAATGATTGCCGACTAAATCTCCGGGGCGCAACTTTTTATTGTGACGCGTAGTTTCCAGAATTTCGATGCTCGGATATTGAGCCAAAAACTCGGTGAAATCTGGCGTCTCACCTTTTGGTAAATGTACACTGAGCCACTGCTGCGTAACCGCATGACGATCTTTCAGACCAGCCCAACTCACATCTTTTGATTTCACACCACATGCTTTAGCCAATTCATTGACCACAAAACTGGTATTTTCACCAGTTTTACGAATATGAACCATTAAGTGTTCACCACTTCCTGCCAGTTCGAATCCTAAGTCTTCAATCACTTTAAAGTGCTCTGGCTTGGCTTTTATTTTGGCTTTAACGGCTGGTTTACCACAAAGGTAAGCCAATGAAGATAATATATCTGACATGTTTTCATCCGTCGCTGACGCGAGTTGGCGGTAATAATAAAAACAGCGACGCATGAGCCGCTATTGCGCGTTACTGAGCGTGCCATTCGTTGGCGGTAGTCCATCAATAACGTGTTTTTACATAGAAGGAGAGGTAAGTGAATTACCATTACCTCTTCAATTTGTTGGGTCGTTTTATTAAGGCAATATTATGCTTTGATCAACCGTGCATTTAATCTGTAGTACATTTGATCAATAAGACAACCGCTTCGCAAGCAATACCTTCTTTGCGCCCAGTGAAACCAAGGCGCTCGGTTGTGGTTGCTTTGACGTTAATATTATCTAGCGTCGTTTCAAGATCTTGCGCAATGGCAGCGCACATCGCTTCAATATACGGCGCCATCTTCGGCGCTTGCGCGATAATGGTGACGTCGGCATTTCCTAAACGGTAGCCTTGCGCTTTCACACGGCGATAGACATCTTTCAATAATTCACGGCTATCTGCCCCTTTCCATTTATCATCGGTATCGGGGAAATGGCGGCCAATATCACCTGCGGCAATCGCGCCAAGCAGCGCATCACTTAAAGCATGCAAGGCGACATCACCATCGGAATGAGCAATTAAGCCTTGCTCATAAGGAACGGCAATTCCCCCAATGATGACTGGGCCTTCACCGCCAAACTTATGAACATCAAAACCGTGGCCAATTCTAATCATGGTTATTTCCTATTGCGGCTAGTGAAGAAGTACGACCTAAGTAAAACTCAGCTAAAGCGAGATCTTCGGGTTGCGTAATTTTTAGATTATCCGCCCGCCCAGCGACCAACGCTGGATGTAACCCTTGCCACTCCATTGCGGATGCTTCATCGGTGATGATGACTTGCTGATCTAACGCATCCGACAAAGCCTCAAAAAGCGGCTTGGCTCTAAACATCTGTGGGGTGAGTGCATGCCATAATGCGACGCGATCAACGGTATGATCAATGTTGTTTTCGCCATCAGCACGCTTCATTGTGTCTCGAACAGGTGCAGCTAAAATCGCACCTACTGGATGCTCTTTAGCCGTCGTAATCAATCGGTCAATATCTGCAAAAGTAAGACAAGGCCGCGCTGCATCATGCACGAGAACCCATTCACCTAGGGAATTAGCTAAAACATATTGCAGCGCCGAGAGCACCGAGTCGGCTCGCTCTTGACCACCGCTGACACGAATAACATTGGGGTTAGTGGCTAATGGCAGAGCAAAATAGTAAGGATCATCGTCACTGACGGCGACAACAACGCGATCAATATTAGGGTGCGCGAGCAGCGTCGCTATTGTGTGTTCGAGAACGGTTTTGTTGTGTATGGTTAAATACTGTTTCGGACGATCTGCTTGCATTCGGCTGCCGACACCAGCAGCCGGTACAATCGCGGTAAGAGAAAGCGTACTGTGCGGCATTTATTGACTATCCTCACCGACCAATCGATAGAAAGTTTCACCTTCTTTTATCATTCCTAATTCATGACGCGCTCGCTCTTCAATCGCGTCCAATCCTTGTCGTAAATCATCAATTTCGACGAACATTTCCGAATTTCGTAGCGTTAGGTTTTCGTTTACTTGTTGCTGCACGTCAATTTCATCGACAATGGTTCGATAATCAGCAATGCCATTTTTACCGAGCCACAAATCGTACTGTAATAAACCGAATAATAACGCCAATGTCACCGCAAAAAGTCGCATCACATCTATAACCATTCAAAACGCTCACTATGAAAGAGAACGTAAACGATAAACAAAGCGTGCTGTTTAAAAAAAGTGACGCTCTAACACAGCACGAAAATGATGGCTATTTATACCACAAGCCTTTATTTAACTCATCATTAGGAACGCAAATAAGCCGCCACCCAGAATTAAACGGTAAATGACAAACGGAGTCATGCCCATTTTAGAAATCAGTTTTAAGAAGAAATGGATACAAATATAAGCACTGATAAAGGAGGTCAGGATACCCGTCGTTAAGAAACCAAAATGCACAGGTTCGCCACTGGTCACCAGCTTTAACCCTAAATAGCCACCCGCCAAAACAATGATAGGAATCGACATCAAGAAAGAAAAACGCGCGGCCGCTTCACGAGTAAAACCAAGATACAACGCCGCAGTGATGGTCGCTCCTGAGCGAGAGGTACCGGGGATCACCGCAACCGCTTGTGCCAAACCAATCATCAGCGATTTTTTCCAATCGGCTTGGTATTCATCATCCGCTAATGGAGCGTTTTTATCGACATACCACAGTAATAGACCAAAAATAATAGTGGTGGTTGCTATCACCCAAGCACTGCGTAGGTAGAGTTCAACAATATCTTTCATAAAAAAGCCGAAAATACAGGCAGGAATGGTTGCTAATACGATCATCCATGCCAGTTTCGATTCTTTACTGCGCTCGCCTTTAAAAATCGAGGCAAAAAAAGCGCGCAGTAAAGTCACGACTTCTTTCCTAAAATAGATAACCACGGCAGCTAATGTGCCGACATGCACCGCCACATCAAAGGCAAGACCTTGATCTTCCCAGCCTAAAATGGCTGAAGGCAAAATTAAATGGGCGGAGCTGGAGATAGGTAAAAATTCGGTTAAGCCTTGAATCAAAGCCAAAAAAAACGCTTCTAAATAACTCATTACTGACTCTTATTAATTAATGTCGAACCAAAGTTTGACAGGGGTGAGCGATTCTAAGTTGATCGCCTGTTGCCATATTTGACGCACACTACGACCATCATTGGGAACGATCCGTTCCGGTGACAAATCGTAAAGTGGTTGTATGACAAATGGATATTTAAAGATATCACTGCGTGGCAGTTCAGGATCTTGCACTGAAATTTCTTCACCAAACAAGATGATATCGAGATCTAAGGTGCGATCTTGAAATTTTTTCGCCTGCGGGTCGCGCCCCCATCGAGATTCAATCGCTCGAAGTTGCGCCACGAAATCACTCAACGAAAGCCTTGTTTCCAGCGCAACAACTAAATTATAAAAAGCCGCACTATTGAAACCAACCGATGCACATTCGTAAATGGTCGAGATCTGTAGATGATTTCCGATGGTCGACAATTCCTCGATGGCTGCTTCGATATGTTTGCGTCTTTCAATATTAGAACCGACGCCAACATAGACCGTCGTCATGCATGGCCTCGCTCAATGATAACGCCAACACTGGATGCCTGTGCTACCGCGCCGGGCTTTGCTAAGCGAATTTTAACCCAAGGAACGGAAAAACGCTGCATCAGAAGCTCTGCTACTTCTTCTGCAACACGCTCTACCAATAAAAAGCGACCATTTTCAATATGTGCGATCACCGCTTGACTCACTTGTGCGTAGTCTAATGCATCGCTCACATCATCACTTTTACCTGCGGGTTGATTGTCGTGCGCCATTTCGATGTCGAGCACCAACTTCTGCTTAATCTCTTGTTCCCAATCATACACGCCAATGGTCGTAATTACCGTCAGCTGTTCAATAAAGACTTTGTCCATTTTTGCGTCTCTTCCTCTAGAGGTCGGATACCCTAATTACGTAAAAAATCGTACTATTTTGCCTAATCGCGATATCATATACCCAAACTGAGTCGAGATGCGAAATCCAAAACATTTTTTTGCTTTTCATCATGGTTAACAATGGCTTGTGAACTTGCTTTAGGGCATTTCCACTGCAGAGGTACTTATGACACCACTCGCACTGATAATGATCATTTCTGCCTATTTACTGGGTTCGATCTCAAGTGCGGTGTTGATCTGCCGTTTATTACGCCTGCCCGATCCTCGCAATATGGGCTCAAATAACCCCGGTGCAACTAACGTATTACGCATTGGTGGAAAAAAAGCCGCCATCGCGGTACTGCTGTGTGACATGCTCAAAGGTACTATTCCAGTATGGGGCAGCTACTATTTGGGGATTGACCCCATTCTATTGGGCCTAGTCGCCATCGCCGCTTGCCTTGGCCATATGTATCCTATTTTCTTTCATTTTAAAGGCGGAAAAGGTGTTGCAACAGCACTGGGAGCAATCGCACCGATCGGTTTAGATCTCACCGCACTTATCATATTGACTTGGGTCAGCGTTGCATTTTTATTTCGCTATTCATCCTTAGCGGCTTTGGTTACCGTGCTGCTCGCTCCGTTCTACACTTGGTTGATCAAACCGCAATATACCTTACCGGTAGCAATGCTGTGCTGCCTTATCGTGTTTCGCCATCACCAAAATATTAAACGGTTATTGGCTGGCACAGAGCCGAAAGTGGGTGAGAAAAAAACGCTTGGTTCTTGAGCTAGCTTGGATGATGGATAAACCCGCTTGCAAATAACGTCAATGACGAATAAGTAAAAGGCCTCTTACGAAGCCTTTTTTGATTAAGCATGACCCGCTAATAAGGGAAGACTAGCTAAGCGCTTTTTTCAAGAAACGGGTCAACATGGCGGTAACGTATTCAGGTTGCTCTAAGTTACTGATATGTCCAGCATTAGCAATAACCTCTAACTCACTGCCGTGAATGGCATCATTCATTAAGTAAGCCTCAAGAGGCGGACGAGGCATATCTTCAGCGCCAGCTGCAATCAACACTGGCAACCTCAATTGTTCCACCTCTTCAATCATGTCACGACGACCGAAGATCATTTTCCCCAACCGAGCCACTTCCACCGCTTGTTGACCAGTAAGCGCCGATAAATGTTGCTTGAATCCAGCCACTAATGTCGGAGATTGCTGCTCGCCATCTTTTGCAAAAAACATCGGTACAACTGCATCAACAATCGGTGATGGCACTTGCTGCATCGCCGCAATCGCATCGAGCATGGCAAAATATTTTGCATGGCTGACTTCAGGCTCTAGACCAACAAAGGTATCCATCATCACTAATGATTTCACGCGCGCAGGCGCAAGAACGGCTAACTCAGCCCCCCACATTCCACCTACAGAAAGACCAATGATAGAAAACTGCTCAATCGATAAGTGGTCCATCAAAGCCAAAATATGCTGAGCATAATCTTTCAGTGTGTTCATGGATGACGGTGCGAAATCTGACTGACCATGCGCCCATAAATCAGGCACGATACAGCGGTAGTGTTGACTCAACGCTTCCACCTGAGGTGCCCACATTGCGCTGTCCCACAGATAACTGTGACCGAAAACAAGCACTTCACCTTGCCCTTGATCCAAATAACGCATCTGGCAATCATCAATAACAAATGTCTTCATTGTGAATCCAATATTAGTAAAGTAGGTTGGCATTGTAGCATTGATATGAGCGATAACAGCTCAGAGCAGAATGTAAGCAATGGCTAATTAAAATCAATACAGAACGCCACAGAAACGGAAGTACCAAAGAACAAAACGGCCTCTAAAAAGAGACCGTTGCGACACCCGCTAAATAATGGGTTTAAGTTGATCAATCGGCCAGCGAGGTGTTGCCTGCACCGCTAAATCGACTGTCTCACCATTTTTTAAACGCTGCATACCCGCATAAGCAATCATTGCACCGTTGTCGGTACAAAACTCAGTACGCGGGTAATACACTTCACCACCAATTTTTTTCGCCAGTGCGCCAAGCTCTGCGCGTAACTGTTTATTGGCACTCACGCCACCGGCAATAACAATGCGTTTCATGCCAGTTTGCTCAAGGGCGCGTTTGCACTTAATCACTAAAGTGCCACACACCGCCTCTTGAAAGGCATACGCAATATCCGCTCGGGTCTGATCATCATTCTCATTAGCTGCAATCGTATTGGCTGTAAATGTTTTTAAACCAGAGAAACTCATGTCTAACCCTGGTCGATCCGTCATCGGACGCGGAAACTTAAAACGCCCTGGCGTTCCTTTTTCAGCCAAACGAGCCAACAATGGCCCCCCAGGATAATCAAGCCCCATCAGCTTCGCGGTTTTATCAAACGCCTCACCGGCCGCGTCATCAATAGACTCTCCGAGGATCTTATATTCACCAATCCCTTTCACCTCTACCATCATGGAATGACCACCGGAAACCAGTACGGCCACAAACGGAAACGGAGGCGGATTATCTTCAAGCATCGGAGCTAAAAGGTGCCCTTCCATATGGTGAACAGGCACCGCAGGCACATTCCACGCATAAGCCAAACTACGGCCAATCGTCGCGCCAACAAGCAGCGCACCCACTAAACCAGGACCTGCGGTGTAAGCCACGCCATCAATATCCGCAGGCGTCAAATTCGCTTCAGCCATCGCTGCTTTTATCAGTGGAATGGTCTTTTTAACATGGTCTCTAGAAGCAAGCTCCGGCACCACACCGCCGTAATCGGCGTGCAGTTTTACTTGGCTGTACAATTGATGAGAAAGTAAGCCTTTCTCTTCGTCATAAATGGCGATGCCAGTCTCGTCACACGAGGTTTCAATACCAATAATGCGCATAATTTTCTCAGCACGCTTTCATCAACAATTGGAAATGGCCGCCATGTTACCCCGCCTTGGCTCCGTAAACAAATTTTGTACAGACTATAATCGACAAAGTGCTTTACAAAGCTATTGCGATCGGATTAAAATTCCGCACCATTTTTGATCAAGCTGATAACCGAGCAAACAGACAAGAAATCTTGTGGTTTAAGCCTCAAAATATCAGCGTTAACGAATAACCCCTGAGGTGAAAGGCATATGCCAATAGTTAAAGTACGTGAAAACGAACCGTTCGATGTTGCATTACGTCGTTTCAAGCGCTCTTGCGAAAAAGCAGGTATCCTTTCTGAAGTGCGTCGTCGTGAGCACTATGAAAAACCAACTACCGTTCGCAAACGCGCTAAAGCAGCAGCTCAAAAGCGTCACGCTAAGAAGCTAGCTCGCGAAAACGCACGTCGCGTTCGCCTGTACTAATAACCTTTTTCCATTAAGGAACAAGAGTTATGGCTCTAATTGATATCCTCAAAGAAGAGCAAAAATTAGCGATGAAAGCCAAGGATAAAGTACGCCTTGGCACTATTCGTTTAGCCTTATCCGCGATCAAACAACGAGAAGTCGACGAGCAGATCACTCTGAACGACGACGATATTCTTGCTGTGATGGTAAAAATGGTTAAACAGCGTCGCGACTCTGTCGCTCAATATGAAGCTGCCAATCGTCAAGATCTCGCAGATGCAGAGCAAGCAGAAATCACTATCCTTGAGGCATTTATGCCTCAGCCGTTGAGCGATGATGAAGTGAGCGCATTAATTGATGATGCAATCACACAGTCCGCTGCTGCTGGCATGCAAGACATGGGGAAAGTGATGGCTGTCTTGAAACCGCAAATTCAAGGGCGTGCAGATATGGGTAAAGTCAGCGGATTAGTTCGAACTAAACTCGCTTAAATGCCCGCATCAAATTGCATCAAGCCGTGCTATCCTCTGGAGCGCACGGCTTGTTTGTATCTAATCATTCGTTTTAATCTTTTCTTTTAGGTTTTATGGCAGGACACATCCCTCGCAGTTTTATTGATGATCTCCTTGCTCGACTTGATATTGTCGACATCATAGACGCACGTGTGAAACTTAAGAAAAAAGGTAAGAACTACGGTGCTTGCTGCCCATTTCATAATGAAAAAACGCCCTCATTTAGTGTAAGCCAAGAAAAACAGTTCTATCACTGCTTTGGTTGTGGCGTGCATGGCAACGCCATCGACTTCATGATGGAATATGAACGCCTTGAATTCGTCGAGGCCATCGAAGAATTGGCTTCTTTTGTGGGGCTAGAAGTTCCCCGAGAGCAACGCTCTAGTGGCCATTTCTCATCAGCCCCTAAAGCCAATAGTGAAGAAAAACGCACCCTTTATGACTTAATGGGCAGCATTGCGCAGTTTTACCGCAACCAACTCAAAGTTCCGGGTAATCGTCATGCCATCGAGTATCTGAAAGATCGCGGTCTTTCTGGCGAAATCGTGCAGAAATTTGGTATTGGCTATATCGCTGACGAATGGGATTTAGTGCGCAAAAACTTCGGTCAGCAACAAGAAAGCCAAGAGATGCTCGTCACTGGCGGTATGTTGATCGAAAATGACAAAGGCAACCGCTACGATCGTTTTCGTGGACGTATTATGTTTCCCATTCGCGACCGCCGCGGACGAGTGATCGGCTTTGGTGGACGCGTTACGGGTGATGGAACGCCAAAATACCTGAACTCCCCAGAAACCCCCATTTTCCATAAAGGTAAAGAGCTGTATGGCCTATACGATGTCATGCAAGCCTATCGTGAACCCCCGCAAATATTAGTGGTTGAAGGTTATATGGATGTGGTGGCACTGGCGCAATATGGAGTGGACTACTCGGTTGCTTCGCTAGGAACCTCAACTACTGGCGATCACCTGCAACTGCTTTTTCGCCAAACCAATACGGTGGTCTGTTGCTATGATGGTGACCGAGCAGGGCGAGAAGCGGCGTGGCGCGCACTGGAAAATGCGTTGAGTTATCTCAAAAGTGGCAATATTCTTAAATTTCTGTTTTTACCTGACGGTGAAGACCCAGATAGCTACATCAGAACCCATGGAAAAGCGGCCTTTGAACAGTTAGTGCAAGATGCTGAACCCCTATCCAAATACCTATTCACCAACCTACTGTCACAAGTTGATGTCGGTAATAACGAAGGGAAAGCGGCGCTTGAGGCGCTGGCACTACCACTGATTAATAAAGTGCCAGACACATCTCTACAAGCGCAATTGCTCAAAATATTAGGGCAAAAAACTGGGATTTATAAAAAGCCATCACTGCCAGAATCAGACAAACACCGCTCACAGCCACACAAAGAGCTCAAACGCACACCGATGCGTGAAGTGATCGCTTTGCTTATTCAAAATCCAAGCTATGCTGAAATGGTGCCTGATATTTCCAGCGTTCAATCATTGCCCATACCCGGTTTAAGTTTATTAATTGAGGTACTTGAGAATTGTCAAGCGTACCCCAATATTACTACAGGCCAATTGCTTGAACACTGGCGCGGTAATAAAAACGAGACCCTTCTGTCTCGCCTCGCAAGTTGGGAAATTCCACTTGTTGAAGACAACCAAGAAGAACTATTTTTAGATTCATTGGACAAAATATTGGCTCAATGCATCGAAAAGCAAATTGAAAACCTGCAGGCAAAAGAAAGAAGCGTCGGTTTATCAGCCGAAGAGAGACGGGAGCTTCAAGACTTAATGAAAGACTTGAAAGCGTAACCCAGTTTAAATAGTCAGCAATGAATAAATTTGTTAGTATATGTGGTTTGCATTTCGCATACTAATTCCTTCACCAGATATGAAGTTGGATACCGTCTATGGATCAAAATCCGCAGTCACAGCTAAAACTACTTGTCATTAAAGGCAAAGAGCAAGGCTATCTGACCTACGCCGAAGTAAATGACCACCTACCAGCAGAAATCGTAGATTCCGAGCAGGTAGAAGATATCATTCAGATGATCAATGACATGGGCATTAAGGTGGTAGAAACTGCCCCTGATGCCGATGATCTTGCTCTAAATGATGACAACGCAATCACCGATGAGGATGCTGCCGAAGCTGCAGCCGCTGCATTATCCAGTGTAGAAAGCGAAATTGGTCGTACTACCGACCCTGTGCGCATGTATATGCGCGAAATGGGTACCGTAGAACTGCTGACTCGCGAAGGTGAAATTGATATCGCTAAGCGTATTGAAGATGGTATTAACCAAGTTCAACGCGCAGTGGCTGAATATCCAGGCACCATTCCATACATCTTAGAGCAATTTGACAAAGTTCTTGCTGAAGAACTTCGTTTAACAGACCTGATATCAGGTTTTGTTGATCCTGACTCAGATGCAACGAACGCCCCAACAGCGACCCATATCGGTTCAGAGCTTGCTAGTGCTGACCTTGCTGATGAAGACGACCTCGATGATGACGACGATGACGACAGCGAAGATACTGACTCTGAAGAAGATGCAGGAATCGACCCTGAGCTTGCGCTAGAAAAATTCACCGAACTACGCAACAAGTATCAAAATCTTCAACTCGCGAAAAATGAGCATGGCTATGACAGCAATAAAGCCGCCCAAGCCACCGAGTTGATGTTGGATATTTTCCGTGAATTCCGACTCACGCCAAAGCAATTTGACTACCTAGTCAACAAGCTTCGCACCTCTATGGATCGCGTTCGTACTCAAGAACGTCTGATCATGAGAGCTGCGGTCGAATACGGTAAAATGCCTAAGAAATCATTCATTGCCTTATTCACTGGCAATGAATCAAGCGATGCATGGTTAGATGAAGTACTCGCTTCAGAAAAACCTTATGCAGAAAAAATCAGACAGCAAGAAGAAGACATTCGTCGTTCAATTCATAAATTGAAAATGATCGAAGAAGAAACGTCTTTGAATGTACAAAACATTAAAGACATCAGCCGTCGCATGTCTATCGGTGAAGCGAAAGCTCGTCGAGCGAAAAAAGAGATGGTTGAAGCAAACTTGCGTCTGGTTATTTCTATCGCGAAGAAATACACCAACCGTGGCCTGCAGTTCTTGGATCTTATCCAAGAAGGTAATATCGGCCTGATGAAAGCGGTAGATAAGTTTGAATACCGCCGTGGTTATAAGTTCTCAACTTACGCCACTTGGTGGATTCGCCAAGCTATCACACGTTCAATTGCAGACCAAGCACGTACGATTCGTATTCCAGTGCACATGATCGAAACGATCAACAAACTGAATCGAATCTCACGTCAGATGCTGCAAGAGATGGGCCGTGAGCCTCTGCCAGAAGAATTGGCAGAACGCATGCAAATGCCAGAAGATAAAATTCGTAAAGTACTGAAAATTGCTAAAGAGCCAATCTCGATGGAGACACCTATCGGTGACGACGAAGATTCGCATCTTGGTGACTTTATCGAGGATACAACCCTTGAACTACCACTTGATTCTGCTACGGCCACCAGCCTAAGAGCAGCGACTCGTGACGTTCTTGCTGGCCTAACCCCTCGTGAAGCGAAAGTACTGCGTATGCGTTTCGGTATTGATATGAATACAGACCATACGCTAGAAGAAGTTGGTAAGCAGTTTGACGTAACGCGTGAGCGTATCCGCCAAATTGAAGCGAAAGCACTGCGTAAACTGCGTCACCCAAGCCGCTCTGAAACATTGCGCAGCTTCTTAGACGAGTAATCGCAACCTATCCAATCTAAAAGGTGAGCACAAGCTCACCTTTTTTGTATCTCATAGTTTAAGTGGATAAAAACTAAGCGCATTTACCCTATTTTGCGGGTAGACACTCATAACTCCATCCCCTATAATCACACACCTAATTTGGCCCCTTAGCTCAGTGGTTAGAGCAGTCGACTCATAATCGATTGGTCCCCAGTTCAAGTCTGGGAGGGGCCACCACTTTCTCTTCTACATATGTCTACCAACGTCTACCTACCCCAGTAAAATCAATACCTAACAAGCAATCTTTGTCTTTAGCTGTCCATGCTCATCTTGTAACATCCACGTTTTAATGTACCATCGAATGTACCAACGGCTAAATATCGACTATTTTGGTGGTACATCATGGCAAAAAGAGTGGTCCCTTTAACTAACACTCAAGTTAAACAAGCTAAAGAATCCGACAAAGAATACACTCTCTCTGATGGTGATGGCCTTCAATTGCGTGTTAAAACGAATGGTACAAAGTTGTGGATTCTGAAATACACTCATCCGATAACAAAAAAAAGAAACAACATAAGCTTTGGTAGCTTTCCTGATGTCTCTCTTGCTGAGGCAAGGAAAAGACGTTCTGAAGCAAAAACTCTTTTAGCTCTCAATATCGATCCTAAGCAGCATAAAGATGAACAGCTCTTAAAAGAAAGAGCAGAGCTTGAAAATACCTTTGGTAAATTTTCTGATAGATGGTTAGCACTCAAGAAAGAAAGCGTAAAACCAGAAACAGCAGATAAAGCTTATCGTGCTCTTGAGAAACATATCCTACCTAAACTTGGGAATGTCCCCATTCAAGATATCAAACCCAGAACGGTACTCAGTATTCTTGAGCCAGTAAAAGCACAAGGAACTCTAGAAACAGTTAAAAGACTATGTCGTATAATCAACGAGGTTATGCGTCTTGCTGTAGCGTCAGGTGACATTGAAGTAAACTACCTAGCAGACATCACCAAGCTCTTTCCGGCCCCTAAACGCCAGCATATGGTAACTATCGAACCAGAAAGACTACCAGAGTTAATGCAAGCTATAGCTGGTGCAAACATTACGCTATCTACTCGTTGCTTGCTTGAGTGGCAGCTACACACGATGACAAGACCAATTGAAAGCGCTACAGCACGTTGGCAGGACATCGATTTTGAAAATAAAGTTTGGGTTGTTCCTGAAGAAAGAATGAAGATGAAGCGTCCCCACACAATCCCTCTTACAGAGCAAACTTTGGCACTTTTAGAAATAATGAAGCCAATCAGTGGTCATAGAGAATTCATTTTTCCAAGTAACAAAGATCCGAAAAGCCATGTAAATAGTCAGAGTGCTAATATGGCGCTGAAAAGGATGGGGTTTGAAGGACAGTTGGTTTCTCATGGACTAAGAGCATTAGCAAGTACCACTCTTAACGAGCAAGGATTCAATCCTGACGTTATTGAAGCTGCATTAGCTCATGTTGATAAGAATGAAGTTAGGAAAGCTTATAATCGTGCTGAATATCTTGAGCAACGCAGAAAGCTCATGTGCTGGTGGAGCGATCATATAACCACTTCTGCTGAGGGAAATGTATCACTCGTGAGGAGAAAAGGGCTTAAACTGGCAGGTTGATTACCATATAGCTCTATGCCTATACCCACCACATGGAAGCGGATGTACTTTTAGAACGCATTAAATAAGGCATTTAACGAGTTATACATTCAATAAAAATCAATCTGGGTACGGCGTGGGGTACGGCAACATTAAAAACCGACTTCACGCCAATCATGACCAAAAAATTTAATGACGGGGATCATTAGTAAACGTTAATTCTCTACATATCAGAAACTTGTTCCAATAATAGATGAACTGACTCTTAGACACATCTGACG
>NZ_CAWNHY010000257.1:0-20954 GCF_963874335.1 Vibrio sp. V10_P2A27P122
CTTCTCACCTGATTGAGGAGATAAAAAATGAAACTATCCACCCTAGCTTTAGCCCCTATTGCTGCTGCACTGTTTACTTTTAATGTAAGTGCGAAAGGCCATGACCACGACAACCAACGCGCGATTTTTTTTCCTGGTGAAACCGTTCAAGACACAGCGAAAATCGTAGTTGAGCCCTCTGCCACTCAGTCTCTGAAACTGGGACAGAAAATCAATAACCTGTATGAGCGCCAATTTGATGAGAGTAAAGCCACCGTTCAAAAATTGGGCAAAAATACCTATTGGATCGGGGTTAATTATTACAACGCTACGGTTGTAGTTAATGAAGACTCAGTATTGTTGATTGATCCGCTAGGCGATGGCCGCATTGATGCTCTTTTTAAAGGAGTTAAATCCATCACCAACAAACCAATTACTACCATTATGTATTCGCACTACCACCTAGATCATGTAGGTGGTGGTAACCAACTGATTGACTTGATTAAGAAAAATTATCCAAAGGTGGATAATGTCCGTGTTATTGCTAGTCAAACCGTTGCAGACAAGATCAACCACCACGCTGAAGTGGGCGAAAACGGTGTGAAAACGCCTAAAGTTCCAGCGCCAAATGAGGTGTACGATTTGAAAAAACCTCAAACGGTCAAATTTGGCTCAATGAAGCTAAAGATGATGGCACCAGAAGGCTCTGGCCATACACCGGATAACACGATGATTCTCATCCCAAGTGATCGTGTGCTGCATTTTGCAGACATGATTAACCCTGATCAACTGCCGTTTTATAATTTCGCGGGAGCAGAGCATTTCCACGGTTACGAAGAGGATCTACAAAGCCTTCTGAGCACACCACTCAGCAAACAGTGGGACTTTATTAACGGCGGCCATGGCAATATCGGTTCAAAACAGGATGTGAAAGATCTGCTGGAATATATTGCGGACATCAGAACTGAAGTGGGCAAGCAGCTAGAAGTCGCGCCCTACACTCCAGTTTTGAGTGACGGAAACCACTTCGTTTGGTTCAAACGCTGGCAAGATGAGATCACTAACAATGTACATACCGCAATGGCGAACAAGTATAGCCACATGTACGGTTTCGATTCAGGTGTGGTGGAAACCCACGCAGCCATGATTTTGGCTGATATGATCGATCACTAATTTCACTCGGATAAAACAGCCCTCTAACGAGGGCTTTTTATTAACGGTAGATAGACTTTGTGGACTCTCGCACAATTAAATCGATAGGGGGTAACCTAGCATCGTGCCTCTCACCACTGAGCAAGTTGAGAATGGAATGCGCACACACCGCACCGATCTCTTCAATTGGTTGGCGCAATGTCGTTAGGGCCGGAGTGAAATACTGAGAGACAGGTAAGTCATCAAAACCAATCACTGAAACATCATCTGGCACTCGCACTCCGTGGTCAGTTAACGCCTTAATGGCACCATAAGCCGTTTGATCATTAGCAGCAAAAATAGCCGAGAAATGGACTTTCGACTGCAACAGTTCAACCGTTTTTTCATACCCACATTCAGAGCTAAAGTCACCTTGTTTAATGAGTTTAGGCATAGGCTTAATTCCCGCTTCACGAAGCGCTTTTTGGTAGCCAGTGAAACGGGCGGTTGAATCAGGCTGATTAGCGAGCCCTTTTATATGAGCAATGTTCACGTGCCCTAATTGCAATAGGTGCAAGGTGGCAATATAACCGCCGAGTACATTGTCCACATTAATGCAACGTACATTATTACTAACAATTTGATGGCCGACAGCAATGATGGGAATCGATTGAGCATATTTGAGGATTTGATCGCTTTTTAAACTGCCTGTCACTATGATCATTCCATCGACATTGCTTCTGGCAAGATACTCCAGTGCATGTGCTTCCAAGTTTTTCTGCCACTGACCTGTGGCAATCACCAGTGAATACCCTTGGGTCATTAATACCTTCTCCATGTCATTCAGAATTCGACTGGTGTGAGGGCTCTCTGCGTGCTGCACTAATACACCAATAGTCATCGAACGCTTATTGCCTAGATGACTGGTTGGGTAACTAGGTTTGTAGCCAAGGGTTTTAATTGCACGTTCAATATTTTGGCTTTTTTCATCCGATACGTAAGTTGTGCGATTCAAAAAACGAGAGACAGTGCTTGCCGAAACTTCGGCAAGCTTAGCGACATCATAAACAGTGGGTGCTTTCTTTGATTTTCTCATGGCGATGTTTGGCCCTTTAGAAGCACTCCTTCTCCACACGGAGAAGGAGTCTATCGTTTCTTTTTACTGTGTATCCCAACATATATTGGCGATCACAAATTGACACTCACCATTAGTAAATAATGAGAAGGGCGTGTCGAGATGAGTAAAACTTAATCCCTGCGCTGAGAAATGTGAACAAGCAATGTTCACGCGCGTAAAGCTATCATTGACGGTGGAAAAGTAGTGGCTGACGTCCACTTTAACCACATTATCAATATCCCCCAAACATCCAGGAACAACGGCGCGTTGCAGTGACAAATAAACAGGTTCTGTTGCCGCTCTGAGCACTTTAATCTCAAAACTGACCACGCCATGCGCATTATCGTAATGGCTGAAATCTTCCGCTTGCCCTAGCCCCGTTTGCGCATAAACCATTGCTCCACCCCCCAGAATTTCTACCTCAACGGCGTCTTGCTGCTGCTGGTAGTTATACGGCTTAGTTCGGACAGCACCGAGTTTCATCACGTTGTTGCGTGAGACATCCACGCCCATCCAATGTTCAGCATCCGACACTTTAAGTTGATAATCGCCTATCGTCGCCATAATGCCATACAGATGCTCTGCATGTGTTGCTTGCCATTTTACTTCTTCTGAGTCGATATCTAGATCAAGGTTATCCAAATCTCGAGTTTGTTTTTTTTCAGCGTAATTAAGCCCATAACCGTATTCAAATAAAGGAGCATGTTCCCCAACAGGAGACTGCTCACATTCAGGCACGACATAGTTGGGAATATGAGGAGGAATACGGTTCACACAGGTGCTGCGCTTTTTATTGGGCCAGCTGAATGACAAGGTACCAGTGAAGTCGATATTAACTTCACCATTCTCTTTAGCCACTAAAACATCAGTAATGCCACGTCCTTCGCTGCCGGGTAAAAATGCCGCAACAAAAGCATCAGACAAGGATATTTCTTCATTGACAAACAGTGGACGACCGCTAAAGAAAATCGATACCACTTTTACGCCGCGCTTATGAAATGCTTTGATTTTTTCGCTATCTGCTCGGTAGCGACGTTTCAAGGTTGAAAACTCCAAAGATTGCCATGCTTTAATGTCACCCATCATTTCAGAATAAGGATCTTCACCAAACACCACAACTGCAATATCACCCGCTTGCCAATCACCTGCTAATTCTGGATCGTAGCAAACATTATCTATGCCCAATTCGGCTTCTAACGCCATTTTCACTGTGGTGGCTCCGGGGAAATCGGCTAAGTTATTTTCATCCCCTTGCCAAGTGAGGTTCCACCCGCCCGCTTGCTTTTGCAAATCATTGGCACCGCTGCCCGTTAACACAACCTTGCACCCACGTTTGAGCGGTAAAATACCCTTGTTATTTTTCAACAGTACCATCGATTGCTGCACGGCTTGGCGAGCGATAGCACGATGTTCAGAGCAACCAATCAGTGACTGCTGACCAGCCAAAGCTCGCGCTGAAGGATGCGGTTTTTTCCATAAACCCGCGCGCATTTTCACCCGTAAAATACGCGTCACAGCATCATCAATTCGGCTCTGGCTCAGTACTCCACTTTTTGCATCGCTCACCGCTTGACGATAGGCTGATTGCCAATGCTCACGAATAGGGATCATTAAGATATCGTTACCCGCATTGATAGCGTAAGTCGCATTACCATCGGTACATTTACTGACTTCAGAATGACCATGCCAATCGGTTACAACTAATCCATCAAAGCCCATTTGATCTTTCAAAACATCAGTGAGTAGGTACTTACTGCCATGAATTTTGAGGTTGTAATCACCTGAAATGTGCGGCGCGTGATCGTAGTTCGCTTGGTTATCCCACGAATTAAATGAAGACATCACCACTTGCGCACCGGCATTAAGGCCACTGAAATAGCCCATGGCATGCACGTTACGCAGCAGATTTTCACTGTAAGTATTGCTGCCACGATCAACACCATTCACTGTGCCGCCATCACCCACCCAATGTTTGACGTTTGAGATCACATGGTGCTCACCTTGTAAGTCAATGGCGTCACCTTGCAAACCTGCGACCATTTCGCTGGCATAAACATAAGTCACTTCAGGGTCTTCAGAGTAACCTTCATAACAGCGCCCCCAACGCAAATCACGAGGGGTGGCCACGGTTGGTGCAAAGGTCCAATCAATACCCGTCGCGGCGATTTCCAGCGCGGTAATACGGCCAATTTTGCGAATTAAGGCAGGATTGCGCGCGCACCCCAACCCAATATTGTGCGGAAATACGGTTGCACCAAAGACGTTATTGTGGCCGTGTACTGCGTCAGTCCCCCACATAAACGGAATATGAAATGGGCGACCTTGATAAGCTTTTTCTGCGGCAAACCAGTATTCATCGGCTTTCGCTACCCATTCACTGGCTGGTGCATGTTTATTGCTGTTTGGCCAAGAGCCACCACCATTGAGTACCGTACCAATCTTATAATCGATGATTTCTTGCGGCGTAATATCGCGGATTTCTGGTTGGATAATCTGGCCAATTTTTTCTTCTAAGGTCATCAACCCTATGATTCTTGCTACTTGCTGTTCAATTTCAGGGTCAGCTTTGATTGCTGATTCTATTTTGGGCCAAACGTCGAAATAAGGGGCTTGCTTTATTATTGTCATCGTCTTGTTCACCATTAAAAACTGGCCAATGAGTTTTCACTCAGCGCATCAAAAATATGAATCGCATCTAGGTCGAGATAGAGTGTAACCTTCGTCACCTCTACCTCTGCCGCTTGGGTTTCCACCATCAAAGGCTGGCCTGCAACATGGGTTTTCAACAAAATACTCGCACCGAGCAACTCTTTATCTTTGAGCGTAACGGCGATTGGCAAGACGCGTTCATGGTTAACTTGTTCTGCGCGTAAGTGAATATCGGTGGGACGAATACCGACATGCAATGCGAGGTTTTTAGACGCATGCGCTTTAAATCGCTCGGGAAGCGGGATAAAGATGTCACCCAGTTGGATAAGCCATTCGCCATCTTGCTGGATAAGTTGTGCATCAAGCATGTTCATCGAAGGGTTACCAATAAACTGCGCCACAAATTTGTTCGCCGGGCGTTGAAACACCTCTGTTGGCGTACCGACTTGCGCAACATAGCCATCTTTGAGGATCACAATGCGATCAGCGAGCGTCATCGCCTCAATTTGATCATGCGTAACATAAATAGTGGTGGTTTTAAGCTGACGATGTAACTGCTTGATCTCTTCGCGCATCACACCACGAAGTTTGGCATCTAAGTTAGAAAGTGGCTCATCAAACAAGAACACTTTTGGCGTACGCACCATGGCACGCCCCATCGCCACGCGTTGGCGTTGACCGCCGGATAACTCTTTAGGCTTACGATCAAGGAGCGGGTCAAGCTCTAACATTTTTGCCGCTTTACGCACTTCCTTATCGATTTCAGTCTTTGGCATGCCTTTTAACTTCAATGCAAACGCGATGTTTTCATACACGCTCATATGTGGGTAAAGCGCATAACTTTGGAACACCATCGCTAAGTCTCTATCTTTGGCATCTACGTTATTCATCCACTTGTCACCAACGTAAATATCACCGGCCGTAATCGACTCCAGCCCCGCCAACATGCGTAATGTGGTTGATTTTCCGCAACCCGATGGGCCAAGAAATACCACAAACTCACCATCATTCACCGTGAAATCAAAATGCCTAACAACATCCACATGACCAAACGACTTCTTAATGTTCTTAAATTCAACTTTTGCCATAATTTTTCTCCTTCACACTGCGCCTTCTTTCAACAAAACCACGCCAGCATGAGTAACTAAAATGAGGGATTGAAGGCTAATCAGCCTTTTACTGCACCGGATGTTAAGCCGCTTATCATCTGTTTGGACGCAAAGAGATAGATAGTCACCAGTGGCAATATAGAAATGGTGGTGCCAAGCATCACCGCACCCCAAGGCGTATTTGGAATGCCTTGCACGCTACGTAACGCCTGAGTAATGACGTAGTTTTCTGGCGATGTGAGCACCACTAACGGGTTCATAAAGCTGTTCCAGAAAAAGACAAACTGTACAATCGCCAGTGTTGCCAATGCAGGTTTCATCAACGGCAAAACAACGCTCCAGTAAGTACGAAACTCTCCCGCGCCATCGAGTTTGGCCGCTTCTAATAACTCTTTAGGAATAGAGGCCATCACGTGTTGGCGCATTAGAAAAATCCCAAATGGAGTGGTGGTAAACGGCAGCCAAACCGCCATGTGGTTATCCATCAAACCCAGAAATTTCACGATCATAAAATAAGGGATCAAGCTCAAGACGGGTGGGATCATCATGGAAGCCACCAACATGCCAAATAGTGTGTTCTTACCTTTGAACTGAAACACAGCAAACGCGTAACCGCCCATACTGCAAAACAACAGTGAGATAGTGGTGCCTAAAAAGGCAATGTAGATAGAGTTAAACATCGCCTGCCAAAACGGCATAATCTGCAACAGCTTTGCATAGTTAATGGCTAAGCTATCCCCAATGGCAAAGCTGATGCCTGAACCGAAGATTTCCGTACGATCGCGCGTTGACAGCAGCGCCGACCACAAAAATGGGAAAACTGTGATCAACGCCGAGACAATCAATACAACCGCCAGTAGTGCCATCATTACTTTAGTGATGAGTTCAATGCTGCGATCACTGAGTTTTAAAGCGTGGATTGACATGCTATTACTCCCCTAACCCTTTTTTACCAAAAAAGAAAAACTGAATCGCAGTACAAGTTGCAATCAGCGCAAACAGCAGCCAAGAAATAGCGGATGCCGTGCCCATCTCTAGCCACTCCCAACCCACTTTGTAGAGGTACATTGAGATAGTTAAGCCTGCTTGGCCTACGCCTCCGGTGCCGCGCGTTAATACAAACGGTTCTTCAAACAGTTGTAAGTTGCCAATGATGGTCATGGTGACGGCAAAGAAAACGAAAGGGCGAATCATCGGCAGTGAGATATTCCAAAAACGGCGAAAGGCGTTAGCGCCATCCATCCGCGCGGCCTCTAAAATTTCTTTGGGAATGGTCATTAAACCCGTGGTGTACAACACGATGTTAAAACCGGTGTATTTCCAAAAAACCATGATGGCAATCGAGGGTTTGATCATGTTGGCATCATCTAACCAACGGATAGGTTGATACTCATTAAGCCAAGAAAATGCCCAGCCAAAGACACTGCTATCAGCTAAAGCCATTAAGCTTTGGTTGATGATGCCCGAATTGGGTGAATACATATTGAAGAAGATGAGCGACGCCGCCACCGTTGAGGTAATGAATGGCAAAAAATAAGCGGATGTCAGCCAATGACGCAGCCGATCGCCCAATGAAACCAAAATATAGGCCACTGGAATAGCCACTAAATGTTGAGCGACGCCCGAGGTTATCGCCAACCACAATGTATTGCTTAATGAACGCCACAACCAAGGGTCGGTCAATGCAACTTGGTAGTTATCAAATCCCACATAATTCATGGCGGCAACCCCTTCGACGGGGTTCCACGCATGAAAAGAGAGATAGACAGAAAACAGGAGAGGAAAAACTCCAAAAACAGAAAAAATAATCAAAAACGGCAATAGAAACCCGTACGGTGTAAGCGCTTTCAAACTCAGGTGAGAAAAAAAACGTCGACCCGATGGCGCTTGCACAGCGTTGCTCGTAACGTGATTCATAATAACGACCTCTTAGGCATAACATCATGCCTTCTATAACTTACGCTTAGTGAACCACCAGCACCGCTGGCGGTTCTTTTTAATGATGACCGTGCTATTGCATATTACGGGTACGACGCTGAATTAAACGTTCTGCATCTTTCAGTGCGGCTTTGATGTCTTTGCCTTCATCCAACACTTCCATCAGTGCATTTTCTAAGATGATAGAACGAGCCACATGGTCGCCTTTCGCAGGCGCGACTGGTTTGATGTTTTTTGCCACATTCGCAAACAACAAACGCGCTTTTTGACCACCTAGAAATTCAATTTCTTCATTGAACATTGGGTCATCGTAAGTCGTGACATTAGAGGGGAACGCGGCAATCGTTTCGAACGCTTTAAGCTGCACATCACGGTTGGTTGTCATGTACTCAATCAGCTTCCACGCTTCATCTTGATGTTTTGACTGAGTAGGGATTGAGAGAAATGAACCGCCCCAACTGCCGTAAATACCATCAGGAAGGTTTGATACGGCCCATTTGCCTGCTGTATCTGGCGCAATCCAGTTTTTCAGATGTCCGAGTAACCACGCACCAGAAAGCTGAGTGGCAAAAGTACCGTTACGGAAACCTTCATACCATTCGTTAGACCATGCCAAAATTCGGCCATCTAGCCCTTTTTCACGAATCGTTTTTGCCACTTCAAATGCATGTACAAAACGTTCGGAAGTGACGACTGAATTTCCCTTACTATCAAAATACAATCCTTCGCCGTCAGGAACCGTGGTAAAAATGATCGCTTGTGCTACATCAGCGGCGGATGCAATCAGCTGTACGTTTTGTTTCTTCAATATTTCACCGGCTTTGATGTAGGAGTCCCAATCTTTTATCGCTTGATTGATGTCAATCCCCGCCTTTTCAAACACATCGGTTCGGTAGTACATCACGCCTGGGCCAAGGTCGACAGGAATGCCATACATATTGCCATCACCACCCTTGCCTTGTGCCCAAGCATAAGGTGCGAAATGGTCTTGGAATTTGTCCGCGCCATATTTTTCCGACAAATTGACTAAGCCACCGGAGGCAACAAAGGGACCAATTTTCTCTACATCAACCACAATCACATCCCCCGCTCCGGATCCTGTGGCGAGGTTCGTCGTCAGCTTGGTGTGGTGGTCGCCGTGGTTATTCATTAAATAGTCAACCTTGATGCCACTCTTTTGTTCAAAATCCGGCAATAAGACTTTCAAACTGCTATCAAAGTCGGGGAAACCGTCTAAACGGATGGTGTGGTCGGCAGCATATGTAAGCGAAGAAAATCCTAAAGCCACGGCGCTTGATAGCACTAAGGTCTTAAATTTCATGATTCATCCTTAATATCTTTATTGTTAGGTTTATAGGGTGTTGAGTAAATTTTTGACGGAGTCTCGTATCACCAACGAAGGGGATAATTTGAAGTTCACGTCGCGTTTGTTTTTGTGCAGCTTTTGAATAACGAGCTGAACCGCTTCTAAGCTCATCTGTTCAAGAGGGAAATTCACGGTCGTTAACGCTGGGGTGAGGTAACGCGCGAATAAAATATCGTCAAATCCAACCAAGGATATGTGTTGTGGTATTTGCAACCCGACACGACGCAACTCTTCAAATGCACCAAATGCCATATGATCGTTTGAAGCAAATACGGCGCTAAATTCACAGTGACGCATCAGTAATTTGCGCATCGCTTTGACGCCGGATTCTTCGGTAAAACCAGCTTCAGACACAAGCGCTTCTTCATAGTCAAGCCCAGCCTCTTCCAACGCTTTTCGGTAGCCTTGCAAACGGCCTCGCGCATCAGATTTATCCAATGGCCCAGTAATACAAGCAATTCGTTGATGACCCTGACTGAGTAAATACTGTGTCGCCAAAAAGCCACCTATCTCGTTATCAATGTCAATACAGCTGCTGGCCATTTCAGGAATAAAACGGTTCACCAGCACCAAATGAACCCCTTGTTGATCCAATTCAATCAAGTAGTCATCGGTTAGATGTTGAGTATGGAGAATTAATGCATCGACTCGGCGACCTAGCAGAAATTGCACCGACTCCTTTTGCCCTTGCTCTGTGTTCGAGCCTGCTGTCACGACGACGTGGTAGCCAAACTTACGCAGTTGCTCTTCAATGTTGTGCAAAATGCTTGAATAAAAAGGGCCCCCTAATTCCGGTACTATGATGCCGATGCTCCCCGTACGGCTTGAGGCCAGTGCTTGAGCAATAGAATTGGGGCGGTAACCAAGATCTTTAATCGCCTTTTCGACTCTGAGTTTTTTATCGTGGCTAACACGGCTAGTTCCATTAATCACCCGCGACACCGTCGCTTGCGATACACCTGCATGTTCAGACACATCTTTAATTGTCGCCACTCTCGCCTCACAACATTACTGACAAAACCAACAAGAAACCGCTTTCATGAGCTAGTATTCAAGATATCCCCTCGCTTTAGCGTGAGAGAAATCACATCGAACTAGGCACACAAATGACAATTATCTAAACATTGAAAGCCACAGCAGTTTCCCAGGCAGCCATGAAACTGTTTCATGGCAATCGGAAGAGAGAAAAAGATGATGGCCGATTACCGTAAATAAAAAAGGGCCACTAATGTGGCCCGAAAGCGTAAGTGTATCGCTGGAGGTTAAAAACCACGGCAGGCATCGAGCGAGCCGTGAAAAAAGAATGGACAGTTAATGATCAAATATGGGGTTACCACCACGCTTCCCACATCGCGCCAATCGTTACCGTATCTGGGTTACTTGCGGCTTTAAATAGGCCGTCTTTGTCGATCACAGTTTCGTTATCGGCATCACCCAAAGTGGCATAGAAACGGAGCATTGGTCGAGCGCCTGCACCTTTACCAAACGAAATGTTCTGCGATAGTGTCACTTTCCAAGAAGAGTTGGTGGCGTCGATGTTGTCAAAATCTACAACATCATAGCCAGCTTCTAACCACGTTGAGTTGGTCTCATCCCAAAAATACATCGGGCGAACCAACACGTTGTAGTTAGTACGGTCATACTGTTTGTATGCACCATCTTCGTAGGCTTGATAAGCCGCTAGGTATTCGATCGCCGCATTATCTCCCAGCGCCTTACTCCCATCAAAGCTCACCAACAACGCTGATTGATTCTCCGTTTTCCAAAAAACACTGTCTTTGGCGTTATCAGCATAACGCACCACCAAACGGTCATCCCCAAACTTCAATTCACCCGCCACTTGAAACGCGTTGAGTTTTTTGGCCGTTGGATCCGAATTGTCATCAAAGCCGTAGTTAGCATAAATGCTGAGATTGGTTGTATCAGAAAATTGAATGCCGTGGATTTTGGTGGTCAATGCGTAATTACCATCTGGATGATCGCTAGGAGAAGCCCCCGTTGCACTGACGACACTGGCGTCGAATTTAATGCCTCCTAGATTAAGGTTGTAGAAACCACCACCTTGCCCATCATGCGTCATCCAAAAATAGTCGTTCAAATTCGTTGAAATACGTTGGTGAAAGTCTCGACCAGCCCATACATAAAGTTCAGGTTGGCTTTCAAAAATGTTGGTTCCGCCAGCGTAAGCTTTAGGCACACCCACCTCATCACCCCAATGGTTGAACATCACCACCACATCCCAAATAGCACCGCTGTCACTGACGAATCCTTTACCAAATTGGAACTCACCACCGTTACCTTCGTTTCCTAAACGGCCTGTTGAGTTACCGTTTAAACGGCCATTGGTTTCAACCAGTTTGACATCGCCATTTTGGTAGGCTGCACCATAGCGAGCATAACCAGAAAATACGATACCCGCGGGAACGTTTATATCTGGTGTCAGCACCAGTGGTTGTTGATCTTGATCCAACACCTCAGGATTTGGCATTGGATCGTTGGCAAAAGAAGGAGCAGAAGAGAGTACGGCAGCCACAGCTAGGGATAGAGGTAGAAGCTTATAATTTTTCATGTTAAGTCCTATTAATCACTTGGTTTGTTTTTGTTCTGTGGTCAGTTTAAAAAATGAAACAAGTGAAAATTAGGTGTCGCTTCACAGCGCGCTCGACTGCTTTTGGCGATGAAACTGAGGAAGAGCGTTATTGTTATTTTTTATTAACACCATCAATACATTAAACGCAAATTGATTCACAAAGCAGAAATGAAATCGGTTTCATTTCATAGAAATAGGACGAGTTCATCACGAGATTAACGCTCAAGTATTCACCAAATGGTTAGGTTTTTATGAAATATTTCATCAATATGATGATTTTCATGTCATTGCACGGAACAACTCGATGGGGATGAACGTCGCTCTCTTCACGTATAGCTGTTAACATACTCAACGCACATAACGTACAAACCATTCTGAGCTTGTTTTTCACCGCAGAGGCCACATATTAAAACCTCTACCCATATAGTTGAGCCGAGCAATGTCAAACACCACCCCGTTATCTCCACCTTCACTCACGCGCCAACTCTTGCAAATGACTTGGCCGATGATGTTTGGTGTGCTGTCCCTAATGAGCTTCCAACTGGTCGATAGTGCGTTTATCGGCCAACTTGGGGTGTTACCCCTTGCCGCGCAAGGGTTTACATTACCCATTCAGATGATCATTATTGGTCTTCAGGTTGGGCTTGGCATTGCGACCACAGCGGTGATTGCTCGCGCATTGGGTGCGAACCAAATTCGCTACGCGAAGCAGCTTGGAGGGTTAGTCGTCGCTATTGGCAGCATTGGGGTTGCTCTGTTTTCAGTGATTATCTATTTACTGCGTCATCCCATCTTAGCGCTACTCAGCGCTCCTGAATCTGTGTATCAGATCGTCGACAGCTACTGGATTTATTGGTTAATCAGTGCTTGGGTGGGCGCGGTGCTGTACTTTTTATACAGCCTGTGTCGAGCCAATGGTAATACTATGTTGCCGGGGACTATGATGATGGTCACCAGCATTTTAAACCTGATTTTAGACCCTATTTTTATCTTCACTTTTGATTTGGGTATTGAAGGCGCAGCGCTGGCGACCATTCTAGCCTTTGGGATTGGTGTATTCGTGGTTGCGCCCAAGGTGTCGAAAAGACACTGGATGCTGTTTGATTGGTCAGATTTGGATGTAGGGAAAAGTATTCGCTCTATCAGCCATATCATGGGGCCGGCCATGATAAGCCAGCTTCTTCCACCGCTTTCTTCGATGCTGGCAACCAAACTATTGGCCAGTTTCGGCACCGCAGCTGTCGCGGCATGGGCGTTAGGATCTCGTTTTGAGTTTTTTGCGATGGTAGCAATATTGGCATTAACTATGTCGATGCCACCGATGGTGGGTCGTTTGCTTGGCGCAGGCCAATTACAAGACATTCGAAAATTGGTTCGTGTTGCGTGCCAATTTATTCTTGGGTTTCAGCTCATCATCGCCGTAGTGACCTATCTATTATCCGGCCACCTTGCAGCGCTGATGACCAGCGAACAAAGTGTCGAATCCATTTTGCACTGGCACTTAATGATCGTTCCAATCAGTTTAGGGCCGCTTGGTATCTGCATGTTAATGGTCTCGGTTTCTAATGCGTTGGCAAAATCATACACCGCCTTAACCATTTCCGCGCTGCGCCTGTTTGTGTTCTTCTTACCCTGTTTATGGGTTGGCGCTCAAATAGCGGCGCTGCATGGCCTGTTTATCGGGGCGTTGGTCGGTAACATCCTCGCAGGCCTTGCCGCGTGGGCGATGTACCAACGTGCACTTCGGCAAGTTGAGCAGCAGAAAAATCATTGAGTTTAGGTAACACAGAGCCCAAACGAGCAATCTAGTCTCAAAAATATGAATCTGGTCTATAGTTAACAAACGTTAAGTTGATGAATATTTTCGATAACTATGGACAACAAACCGGTTTTCGTAATTGCGGCGGAAGTGGCAGCAGAGCTAAACCAAAGCGTACTCATTGCAAAAAAATTACTGCTTGTCGCCAGCAATGCCAGAGCTCTGGCTCTGCGTGCGGGCGAAAGTGCCGCAGGTTTTCGGCCAATTACTGATTCGATTGACGATTTAGTCCGCGTCACGCTAGAGGCGTCGCACACCATCAACTTGAAGGCGCAGCGTATCAGCCAACTCGCAACTGCAAGGACTCGTGCACGCGCTGCGCTTGAACGTTTTGAAAATGTGTATATACAAGCGCATAACGCTCGGCATTTACACAGTTTGGATGTCGTACATCATCAAAACCAAGAGGAATATAGCAAACTCAGTCACAGTTTCTACTCTGAAGCTCAAAACCTGCACGAGTTATTGCAAACCTTATACGACAACCTGCGCATTGCACAAATCATCTCGATCATGCTGAGCGTGGAAGCCTCTCAAGCAGATGAGCGATATCAAGCCCAACTGCAAAGCATTGCGAATAACGTCGCTGAACTGGCAAAAGAAATTCAAGCTCACGTCATGCTATCGCTCAAAACATTCTCGCTCTTTTCTCAGGTGAACTATGCAATCAAAAATACTATTTGAACGCGGCCATCATCGCTGGGTGATGTTTGCTCGCGATCCAAACAAACCAGAAAAAATCATTGATACCAACCAATATATGATAGTCAATCGTGATCAAGCGATATTGCTAGACCCCGGTGGCATTGAACTGTTTTCGGCGATGCTCGGTTGCGTCGTGAAAGAAGTGCCGATTGAACATATCAAGCATCTTTTTGCCTCTCACCAAGATCCGGATATCATCTCTTCCCTCGGTTTATGGGATAAAGCACTGCCCAGTGCAACATTACATTCACCTTGGTTGTGGGAAGGGTTTATCCGCCATTTTGGTATGGAGTCAATTCAATTCTCCCCCATCAAAGATGAAGGTGGAAAAGTGTCCTTATCAGGTCACGACCTGCACTTTATCCCAGCACATTACATGCACTCTTCTGGTAACTTTTCGGTTTACGACCCTGATGCAAAAATATTGATGTCTGGCGATATTGGTGCCGCGCTCGACAGCCCTAACGCCTCTTTTTTTGTAGAAGATTTTCAAAGCCATATTCCAAAAATGACTTATTTTCATCAACGTTGGATGCCATCTAACCGCGCCAAAAGTGATTGGATTGAGCGAGTCAGCCAGCTGGATATTGAGATGATGTGTCCGCAACATGGCGCTATTTTTCGGGGCGATGATGTTCAACGATTTTTGGAATGGCTAGATAAGCTGGAAGTTGGCGTAGCGATAAAAAAATAGCACTGGTAAGGCTCTCGATGAGAGCCTTACAAAAAGAGCAAATTAAGCTTGAGTAATGGGTTCACGCTCGACCGTATCGGGCTGATGCTCTGCGACCCAGTAAAGCCAAATCATCACTAAGCACAGCACAAAGCAAAGGCCAAACAGCCAGTTTGAATTGAGGTATCCAATCACCGCCCCCCCAACCAGTGGCGCAATCGCAAAACCTAACGAATAAAGCGCGGCGGCACCAAAGTAAGAACCACGCAAATGGGCGGGAGCCATACGGTCTATTTGTACGTTTAAGGTTGGAAAAGCAATGACTTCGCCCATACTCAAAACAAAGCAAGCGAGCGCCCAACCAATCGGTAAATCTGCGGGGGTAAACAGAAAGCCGAGTTGCGCAAGCCCCATCAATAACATGCCGATCCGAGTTCGTACAAACAGCGGGACGTTTTCCAACCACTTCAACATTGGGAACTGGAAGATGATAATGGTCATGGTATTTACCAGCACTAACCCTGCGACAATTTGCGCTGCATCGGCGGCACTGGTGCGTACAATCACTTGTGGAATAGACGATTCTACCTGCCCATAGATGAACATCATGATGAAGTTCGCCACCATCAACTTCACAAAAATATTATCTTTACTGATCACTCTTAGCGTCGAAGAAAAATTAGGCAAACCAGAGCGATCGGGCTTGGTGTAGCGCCCTTTACGTTCAATACCGAGCAGCAGCCAAAAACCAAACAATAAATACGTGCCGCCGGTAAAGAAAAAGAGAGTTTGTGGGTGAGAAAGCCCAAACGTAATCCCAAGCAGTGGCCCAATGGCACCACCTAGATTGAGTAGGAAATAGCGGATGTTGAGCGCCAGCTCGCGATCTTTCAAATTCGGCAAGTTATCACCAATCACTGCTTTGCCCGGCGCTTCAATCATTGGTCGCATTAAACCGGTAAGGACAATAAGCACGTAAAACTGCCAGATTTGATCAGCCACACCAATGCCACTGTAGGCAAATGCAGCCATTACACTGCCAAGAACCATCACCCACTTGCGACCAAATTTGTCGGAAAGATACCCTGAATACAGCCCTGTAATTGCTCCTACAACAGCAGAAGTCGCCAGCATTCCACCCACTTCAATCGGCGATGCACCATAATCTTGGTAAAGGAACACGATCAAAAATGGCCATGCCATGAAAAAACTGGTACGAGCAATCAATGTTCCGGTTAATACCGTCCACACTGAAAAATTAAACCTTTTTACCCTTTCTAAACGAAATAAGCTTTCCTCTTTCGCCATAAAAACACTCCTTACTTTCAGCCACTTGACCATGCGTTCACACGATGAACATCACATTTCTAGTTCTTATTGGGTCAATATATGAAGATAATGTTAATAAAGATAGTGTTTTTTATACAGGGGGGATCGAATCATAAAAACAAGCAGCTAACCCCAAAAAACCTAGTTATTTCGGATGGTTAGATATTCTTTGATTCATAAAAAAACCGCATAACCTTTCGAGTTATGCGGTTGAGACTAGGAAATAGTAGTCGATTTATAGTTTGAAGAAGGCGAGCTGCGCTTTTTGCTTCTCGGCCAATTGTGACAGTTCGGCACTGGCACTGGCGCTCTGGCTGATACCCGTTACGTTTTGATTTACAAGCTCAGACATATTAACCACGTTACGGTTAATATCTTGCGTGACTTGCGACTGCTCTTCTGCCGCAGTCGCCACTTGGGTATTTGAATCATTGATGTCTGAAACCGATTCCGTGATCCCAACGAGTGCATCATTTGCTCGTTGCGTTAGCTCACCGTTACGCGCAAGCATCTCAATGCTGGTTTGCATACTATCGTTTGCAAGAATCGATTGGCTTTGCAGCTCTTCAATGATAACTCGAATCTCTTTAGTTGAACTCTCAGTACGTGCAGCAAGCATGCGAACTTCATCAGCCACGACCGCAAAACCACGACCAGTCTCACCTGCACGTGCCGCTTCAATAGCCGCATTCAGTGCCAATAAGTTGGTTTGTTCAGAGACACCTCGGATCACTTCAACGACATCGTTGATCTGCTCTGATTGCTCTTTTAGACGCAGAACTACGCTCGCAGCATGATTCAGCGCTTCTGACATTTGTAAGCTCGCTTGGGCGCTCTCTTTAAAAATAGCTAAGCCTGATTTAGCAAGTTCATCCGCTTCGCGAGCGGTTGAATCAGCGACCGTTGCGTTATCACTCACGTTGTTTGCTGTGCTCGCAAGTTCATTCACCGCCGAAGCAACTTGTTCAATTTCACTCAACTCTTGTTGTGCATTTGACTCTGCTTGCGTCATCACCGCAGCCAGCTCGGTTGAAGCTGACGCCACTTCTTCACTAATACGGTTTAAATGATCTACCGTAGCATGTAACTGAGAGGTAGTCGTATTGACATCTTTACCCAACTTTGAGATTTCATTCTCGCCATCCGCATCAGCGCGAATGGTTAAGTTCCCCTGCGCTAATTCACGCATTACAGCTTGTAACTTTTGAATCGGAGCCACAATCATATTTGAAAGGATCCAAGCCATCGCAAGAGAAAGCGAAAGTACAGACAGAACAGTGACCATAGCCGTGTTCATAACACGAATGTTGTCTTTGTCGCTTTGAGCCAATGACTGCGTCGCTTGTTGGTTCACTTGCTGCGAAAGATCATTTATCGCATTGACCATTTGCTCACCACTTTGACGAAATTGCGCAATAAATGCTGTGTATTCAGCTTCAGAGGTCATCCCTTGATCGCGACGGTTAAAAAATTCCACCATTTTCGTCGACATATCAACGTAATGTCCGATGCTTTTATGAACTACCTCAACATCGCTCCGATAAAGCTCATCTTGTCGCATTTTGCTCAAATTGCGCTCTACTTCTTCCAGGCCATTTTTTAACTCAGCTAAGAATGTGGCGCGACGAGCGGGATCATAAATAGCGTATACCGCACTAATACGCAGCGGATAAACGGTATCGTCCACACTGGCAAGGGCATCTTTATATTCAACGAGCCGATCAGTACTGTTCGACACTTTGATTTGTTCATTTTGGAGATTACTTTTGGTTATCCACAGTGCAATAAGTAAAGCGAAAGTGGTTAACAAAACGGGTAATAAAACTTGTACGCGAATTGACAAATTTTTCAGTGAAAAATGCATTTAAAAGCCTCGATTAAAATAACATTCGCATCCATGCCTTGGGACTAATCCCACGGACTAAACAAGAGCAAACAATAGACAAAATTCACATTTTTGTCCATGAAATAATATAATGTAATTCATATAGTTATGAGCATATAGTCGTCAAAACAATGACTAGATACCAATAAGACAATATAAGTTAAATTATGATGATTTATGAAGAAAAATGACCACTTGCTAGGTGGTCATTGAGGTGGTTAGTACTGAAGAATTTATTCTTCGATAAGGCTATTTTCTAAGCGCATTCAGTTTGGCTTGTGCTAAACCGAAGATGGTATCAACCGGGTAGCTGCCATCTTCTGTTGCTTCGCCTGCGGGTTTGCCAGTAAAGAGCTCAACCGCTTCAGTGACATGTTCAATAGCCCAGATATTGAACTCCCCTTTCTCGACCGCTTTAACAACGTCAGCGCGTAACATCAGATTGTGCATGTTTGAACGAGGAATGATGACACCTTGCTGGCTGGTGCGCCCTTTGATTGCACACACATCAAAGAAACCTTCAATTTTCTCATTCACACCGCCAATCGGCTGTGACTCACCAAATTGGTTCATCGAACCTGTGATCGCAATATCTTGGCGATTAGGCCGTTTAGAAAACGCAGACACAATCGCACAGAATTCGGCCATGCTGGCACTATCACCATCCACACCACCGTAAGATTGCTCAAATGTGATGGTCGTGGTGAGTGGTACGCGCGCCGTACGGCCAAATACCGAAGAGAGATACGCGGATAAAATCATCACACCTTTAGAGTGGATGCTGCCACCCAGATCGACACTGCGCTCGATATCGATAATGTCACCATCGCCATAGGAAGTGGTGGCGGTAATACGGTTTGGCGCACCAAACATATGATCGCTGGTGCTCAATACCGACAGCGCATTCACCTGACCGACCGCCATGCCTTGCGTTTGGATTAGCGTTGTACCGTTAACATACGACTCCATCACACTGTCTTGCAGGCGGCTCACTCGCATCTCTTGGTTGCTGAGCGCCTCTTCGACATGATTCTGGCGGATCATGTTTGAATTCGCCTGCTTCGCCACATAGTTAGATTCGCGTAACAAATTGGCAATATGCGCCGAATGAAGTGACAGTTTGCCTTGATCGCCCGTTGTACGTGAACTGTGTTCAATGATGCGTGCAATCGCTTTACGGTCGCAATGCAGCATATTGTTGTCGTGCACTATGCTCGAAATAAAACGCGCGTAATGTAGCTCGGTATCGGGCGTACGTTTCATCTCATCTTCAAAATCGGCCGTTACTCGGAACAATTCGCTAAATTCAGGATCGTAATGAGTCAGCAGCTGATAAGTGTGGTAATCACCAAATAGGATAATTTTCACATTTAGCGGGATAGGCTCTGGGTCAAGTGAAACCGTCCCTGTTAGCGTGACCTCTTTTTCCAAAGAGGTAAAACTCATTTGGCGTGAACGCAGCGCGCGCTTTAAACCGTCCCAAACATAGGGCTGTTCAAGCACTTTCACCGCATCCATCAACAGCACACCACCATTGGCTTTATGTAAACTACCCGCTCGAATTAACGAAAAATCGGTAAATACTGTGCCTTTAAAAGTCGCCGTTTCGATATAACCAAATAGAGAGTGGTAGTTCGGGTTCTCTTCTACCACGATCGGTAGCTTGTCTGAAGGCTGGCTGACCAGCACATTGACTTTGTAGCGACGCGGCAGACGCTTATCTAAAGAAGCTGTCGCAACTTCGCCTTGCTCACTGTCTTCATCTAAAAAAATGTCCGCATTATCGACGATGTCTTTTTGTAACTCCGTAAGATACGTTTTGATGTCTGGGTAGCCAGAATAATCTTGCTTAAGCTGCTTAATAAAGTGGGTAATAACGCCAAGCGTTACTTCATCATTGAGCTTTTTGATCTTCTCACTGTAGGAGTCTTCCCATTCGGTCAGTTGACGTACCATATTGCGTAGGCTGATTTCTAGCTCATCAATGGTATGGCTAAAGTGCTCTTGCTCTTTTTTAGACAAGGCGTCAAAGGACTCTTCGGTGTGCATCTCTTCACCGTTCATCGCAACAAATTGATAATCGCCTTGAGTGGTGATGGTTAAGCTAATGCCTTTATCTTTGGCTTCTTTACTGATGCTATCCAATTCACTTTGCTGTTTTTGTGCCATCTGATTTTTCAGTTTATCGGCACGAGCAAAGTAAATCTCGTTATCAAAAGCTAACGGGATCGCATTGACCAACTTATTCATTAACTTTTCAATGTCTTGCTTGAGTTTAACCCCAATACCCGAAGGTAACTTCAGCACTTTTGGGGTTCGAATATCGCTGAAATTGGCCACATAACACCAATCAAACAACGCATCGACATCATGCTGATGGCGGTTTAAATAGCGCAAAATCATCGTACGTTTGCCCAACCCATTACGGCCAATAGCGTAGATGTTGTAACCCTTCTCTTTGATCGACATTGCAAATTCGACCGCTTTTTGCGCCCGTTCTTGCCCCACAATCTCATCAACTGGGTCTAACTCCTTAGTTGATTTACAAGGGAGTTTTTCTAACTGGGCAACGTGGTAGAGCTGCTCTGCATTCAATTGTTGAATCGCCATCACTCCGCTCCTTAGCTTTTGGATTCTTGTTGTAGTTTGACCTAAGTGTAGAAG